>VGSO01000067.1 GCA_016874945.1 Deltaproteobacteria bacterium | reverse complement strand
GCCTGGAGGAGGTCATCGATGTCCTGTGCGAGGCCATCCGCCCACTGTTCCAACAACCTGATCTGGTTCGATCAATGACCTGCTTCAACTGGATTAATACTCTATGTTTGACGTATAATTAGTATTACAAATGGTATTTGTTGCATTTGAAAAGGAATAAAGTATAAAAGGGCGCAATCATTTGCGCCCCTACATGCAACCTCTAATAATAGTTAGTTTTTTTAGCCGATAACCGGAAGTTGTCTTAAACCGGCGCGCCCACTTCGTCCTGGGTTTGGAAGTAGATCCGGCGGATGTCGTCCAGGCGCTGGCGGAAGCAGAGGCCCAGTTCCATGCAGGCGGTGTAAAAGGATTCCCGGCTGAATTCCAGGGCCATCAAGCGGGCCATGGCCTCTTGAGTTAATTCCTGTTGCAGGTCTTTAAGCTTCTGGCGGGCGTCCTCCAACCCCTGCCATATGGGCAGGATAATCAGGTCGGCCTTGGCCTGGAGGCGGGCGATTTCCCCCCGCACCGCCTGCAAGGGACCGGCCGCGGCCTCTTCCCCGGCGGATTCCAGCACCACTTCCACTCCCAGCCGCTCTAAGAACTTCATTAAAAAATCCCGGGGACCCTGATCCCAGGGGCCCAGGTTCCAGGCATCCGCGGGGATGCCCACCCGGCGGACCTTCTCGCCCCCGGGCAGCCACTCTCTAACTTGGCGCACCCGGGCGAAGAGCTGGCGTTTAAGCTGGTTCACGTAGTTGCTCTTATCCCACTGCGTCTTCCACATGAGGAAGCGGCCGTAAGCCTTGACCTTGGCGTAAAAGAGATCCCGGGTGATGAGGCGCTTGAGCACCGAGGGCCAGGAGTAGAATTTTTTCATGGCCCGGATGGTTTCTGCCTGGAGTTCGTAAGGGCTGAACTGTTTGGGCTGGAACACCGCGTGGTGGCCGTCGTAGTTGCTCCAATCCCGGCAGATGATGCGGTTTTGGGCCTCCAGATCCTGGTAAAACTTGGTCCCCGGCACCGGCGTCAGGATGAGGTACTGGAGGGAGTCCAGGTCCAATTTCCGGGAGAATTTCACGGTGTCCCGGATTACCTGGTAGTGGTCTTCGTCGGAGCCGAAGACGAACATGCCGTGGACCTTGATGCCATGGTGGTGGAAATTGATGACGCAGTCCCGGATGCCTTCCACGGTCTGGGACTTGTTGTAGGCTTTGAGGGTGGCGGGGTTGATGGACTCCAGACCCACGAAAACTACGTAACAACCGCTGCGGGCCATGAGTTTAAGGAGTTCCGGGTCCCGGGCCGCCTCCACCCGCACCTGGGCGCTCCATTCGATCTGGAGATTTTCCTTAATTATCCGTTCGCAGAGGTCCTTGATGCGGTCCTGGTTGGCGGTGAAATTGTCGTCACAGAAAAATATATGAGTGGCCTTCAGGGCGTTGCGGCGGATTTCCTCCATGACCCGGTCCACGGAATTGTAGCGGTACTTGCGGCCGAATAACATGATCACCGAGCAAAAGCTGCAATTGAAAGGGCAGCCTCGGGAAGTGGCAATGGACACCCAGTGGCGCTTTTTGGCCCCCCACCCATGGATGAGGTGGTAATTGGGGATGGGAAGAGAATCCAGGTCCTCCACAAAGGGGCGCCAGGGATTTTGTTTCAGCTCGCCGTCCTCTAAATAACAAAGATTTTGAATGTCGCCGGGGGAGCCACCTTCCCGGAGGAAGCCGATGAGTTCCGGCAGGGCTTGCTCTCCCTCGCCGCAAATGATGTGATCGGCGTGATTCAGGCCTTCGGCGGGGAGAAAGCTGGAGTGGGCCCCCCCCAGGACCACCGGCACCCCTCGCTCGCGGTAGAAGTCTGCCAGCTTATAGGCTCGGGGGATGGTGGAGGAGATACTGGAAATGCAGACCAAGTCCGGCCGGAAATCCAGAGTGGCGTAATCGGGGCAGGAGAGGTCCTCCACCACCACTTTCGTCTCAATACCCTGGCGTTGGAGAATGGTTCCCAGCAATACCGGCCCTAATCGGGGGATAACCACTCGGCTGAAGATGTGGGGCCGGGGCGCCCGGGGTTCAATGAACAGGACTTTGTCGATGGGGCGAGCCATGATTTCACTTCCTTACAGAATTGCCCAAGTGGTTGGGGCCGCGGCGGGCAAACCTATCTAGATTCCTTCCCTTGAATGGAGACGTGCTTTCAGAGGATATGCCTTGCGGGGAGTGTATCGGTAGGACGGGTAAAAGTCAAATAAAACTTTACATTTGACTTGCTGGATAATGCGTGAAGCAGATTCCCCGGTAGAGAGGAATCTGCTTCACCAAACCAAATTTTAGGCGACCGGTAGGGGCTAAGCTTATACGCAGCCGGTGGGCTTGGCCAACCCGGCCATTTTGCAGGCGCCTTTGCCCGGGCCGGAGGGAAACAGTTCGTAGATCTGCTTCAATTTGAAGCCGGTGACCTTGGAGAGAATCCGGACCATGGGAGCGATGCCGTTCTTCTTATAATAATCCTGGAGCATGTTGATGACTTTCCAGTGGTCATCCGTAAGCTCCGAGATGCCTTCGGAATCTTTGACGTAATCCACCCACTCCTGGCACCACTGGTCCAGATTGGCCAGGAAGCCGTCTTCGTCAACCTCAAAAACCTTGCCTTTGAATTCTACATTGGGCATGCCGATATATCCTCCTTAAAGATTTGTGGGCCTGAAGGTATGTCATGACATAAGTATGCCATTGTGAAATTTTTGTCAAGCATTAAAAATTGCTAAACCTGATATATCCATATGGTTTTGGTAATATTATTATTATTACCCCAATGCAGAAAAATTTTTTAAGGGTTTTCCCGGGACAGCGTCCTAGGGGGGCGTGACACGCCCCCTCCCAGGGGGAAAAATCTTCCCCGGGTTCATGATGTTATTGGGGTCGAAAGCCCTCTTGAGGCGCTGCTGTAAGGCGATGGCCTCCCGGGAGAGTTCCATTTCCAGATAAGGGGCTTTGGTGAGTCCCACGCCGTGTTCGCCGGAGAGCGTCCCGTCCATCTGCCGCACCAGGGAAAAGATGTCCTCCACGGCCTGGTGGGCCGCCTCCTTTTCCCCGGGGATTTTCTGGTCATAGAGCACGTTGACGTGAATATTGCCGTCCCCGGCATGGCCGTAAGAGGCCACGGGCAGGCCCCGGCGCCGGGAGACCTCCTGAAGCGCGGCCACCAACCGGGGGATGGCGCTCAAGGGGACGGCCACGTCCTCGGAGATTTTTTGCGGCTTTACCTGGCGAAGGGCCGGAGACATCACCCGCCGGGCCTTCCACAATACTTCGGCCTCCGCCGGGGTCCGGGCCCGGATGGCCATCCCGGCGCCTTGCTCCCGACAAAACCGCTCCATGGCCCCGGCCCTTTCCTCCACATCGTGGGGATGGCCGTCCACCGCGATGAGCAGCAGGGCGGCAATCTCCTGGGTCATCCTAAAGGGGAGCATCTCCCTGACGCAGTTCAGGGTGGTGCGGTCCATAAATTCCAGGGCCGTGGGGACCAGTCCGGCCCTTAAGATGAGGCTTACCGCCCGAGCGGCCATCTCCAGGTCCGGGAATCCCGCGGCCAGGGTCTGACGGGCCGGGGGCCGGGGGGTCAGGCGCAGGATGATGCGAGTGATTACGCCCAGGGTGCCTTCGGAGCCGGTGATGAGCCGGGTGAGGTCGTAACCCACCACCCCTTTCATGGTGCGGGCGCCGGTTTCAATGATTTCCCCGGTGGGCAGCACCACCTGGAGACCCAGGACATAGTCCCGGGTTACGCCATACTGCACCGCTACGGCCCCTCCGGCGCACTCGGCCACGTTGCCGCCCAGGGTGCAGAAATCGGCGCTGCTGGGGTCCGGGGGATAATAAAGCCCTTGCTCTTCCACCGCGGCCTGGAGGCGGCCGGTGATGACCCCCGGCTCCACCACGGCTACCAAGTCTTCCGGGCTAATTTCCAGGATGCGGTTCAACCGGGTGAGGACCAGGACCACTCCGCCGGGGGCCGGCACTGCGCCCCCGGAGCGGCCGGTGCCCGCGCCCCGGGGGGTCACGGGAAAGCCATGGCGGTTGGCCAGGCGCAGAATCTGGGAGATTTCCGCGGCACAGCCGGGAAATACCACCGCGGCCGGCGCCTGGATATGGTCGGTGGCGTCAAAGGCGTAGCACCAAAGGTCTTCCTGGGCGGAGAGGAGGTTCCCGGGTCCTACTAGGGCTTGAAGCTGGCGGATTTGGTCTGGTGGAACCATTTTAGTTCCCAGTGGTTAGTGCATAGTAGTCAGTGATCAGCGGCTAGTAGTCAGTGGCCTCTCCCTTTTGGCAACCGGCTCCTGGCCTCTGGCAACAGAAAACAGAAATCTCACCCCTTCATAATAATATCCTGATTTGCCGGGAAACCCAAGCAGGGCCAGGCGCCGTTTATAAGAAAAATTCTGACAAGAAAATCAGTAAAAGCCTGACTTTCAGTTGCTCCGCTCCTATTTTAATATTAGGCCACCTGGTTTTTATGGGCGCCAGGCGGAAAAGATGGGGCGCTCGGCTCCGGTATCTTCCCAACCCCCGCATGTTTCTGATAAAATGAGATCGGCGCACCATCTTGGGGGAGGAAACACCGCGGCTAACTCCTGGTTATTTAATGCCTATCTACATATAACCAAAGGGCAGGGATATGATTGAGATTCGCTTTCACGGCCGGGGCGGGCAAGGCGCAGTGACCTCGGTGGAACTGCTGGCCCTGGCGGCCATCAATGAGGGCAAGTTCGCCATGGGCTTTCCCAGCTTCGGGCCGGAGCGCCGGGGCGCGCCGGTAATGGCTTTTTGCCGGGTGGATGATAAGCACATCCGCCTGCGCTGCAAGATTTTGAACCCCGATGTGGTGGTGGTGCTGGACCCCAGCCTGCTGCGAATCCAGAATCCCCCGGCGGATTTGAAGGAAAACGGCATCATTGTGCTCAACACCAACAAAACCCCTGCCGAAATCCGCCGGGAATACGGCTACAAGCACACCCTGGTTCTGGTGGACGCCAACAGGATCGCCCGGGAAGTCCTGGGAGTGCCCATCGTCAACACCACCATGCTGGGGGCGCTTCTCAAGGCCACCAACGTGGTGCCTGTTGATTCGCTGGACCATCCCCTGAAGGAACGCTTCGGCCCCCTGGCGGTGAAGAACTTTAACGCCCTGAAAGTGGCTTTTGAACAGAGCATCATTGAGGAGCGGCGGCCATGAGCAAGCCCATGGACCAATATGCCTGGCAGGAAATTGAGATCGGCGGCGTCCTGACCGAACCGGGCAACGCCCGGGAGTATAACACCGGGGACTGGCGCTCCCAGCACCCGGTGTGGACCAAAAGCCGCTGCATCCGCTGCGGCGTCTGCTGGACCGTTTGCCCCGAAGCCGGCATCTCCGAAGAGCCGGGAGGCTATTTTGACATGAACACCTACTGCAAAGGGTGCGGCATCTGCGCCAAAGAGTGCGTTACGGGCTGCATCGCCATGGTGCCGGAGGAGGAGTGATGGGCCATCGAGTCGGAATGGAAGTCTCCATCGCAGTAAGCCACGCGGTGCAGATGGCCCGGGCCGAGGCCATCGCCGCGTATCCCATCACCCCCCAGACCCATATCGTGGAGCATCTGGCCAGCATGGTGGCCAACGGCGAGCTGGAGGCGGAATTTCTCAACGTGGAGTCGGAGCACTCGGCCATGAGCGCCTGCATCGGCATGTCCGCTGCCGGCGCCCGCACCTACACGGCCACCAGTTCCCAGGGGTTGGCCCTGATGTACGAGATTCTGTTCATCGCCTCGGCCATGCGGTTTCCCATCGTCATGACCGTGGCCAACCGGGCTTTGAGCGGCCCCTTGAACATCTGGAACGACCACGGGGACATCATGGCCGCCCGGGACATCGGCTGGATCCAGATCTTCGCGGAAAACGGCCAGGAGTCTTACGATCACACCATCATGGCCTTCAAGATCGCCGAAAACCACAAGGTGCTGCTGCCCACCATCATCAATCTGGACGGGTTCATCCTCACCCACGTGGTGGAGGCCCAGGAATTCCTGGAGCAGGAGCAGGTGGACAAGTTCCTGCCCTCCTACCATCCCCGGTTCACCCTGGACCCCAAGCGCCCGGTGACCATGGGGGCCTTTGCCATGCCGGAGATGTACACGGAAGTGAAGTTCGCCCACGAGATGGCCCTGCGGAATTCCTATGACCAAATTCTCAAGGTCTGGAAGGAGTACGGCGACCTTTCCGGCCGTTATTACCACCCGGTGGAGCGCTACAAGACCGAGGGGGCCAAGGTGTTGCTGCTCATCATGGGTTCCCTGGCGGAAGTGGCGGAAATTGCGGTGGATGAACTGCGGGAGGCCGGAGACGAGGTGGGGCTTTTGAAGCTGCGCCTGTGGCGGCCTTTCCCCTTCCAGGACCTCCGGGAGGCGGTGAATGGCGCGGACCTGGTCATTGTCTGCGACCGGGCCCTATCCCTGGGAGGCGCGGCCGGCCCCGTTATGGCGGAAGTGCGCAGCGCCCTGTACCCCTTGGCCGAAAAGCCTGCGGTATTGGGCTATACCGTGGGTCTGGGGGGCCGGGACATTCAGCCCTCCACCTTTAAGGATGTCGTGCGTCTGGCCCGGGCTGAACTGGCCCAGGGGCCCCAACAGGAATTTCATATCTTTGGAGTACGCGGCTGATGGAAAAATTCGGTTACGCCCAGAGCCAGAAGTTTGATACCTACGCCTCCCGGCTGATGCCCCGGAAGGAGTATTTCACCTCCGGCCACCGGGCCTGCCAGGGCTGCGGCGAGGCCCTGGCGGTGCGGTGGGTGACCAAAGCCATCGGCGAGGATGCGGTCATCGCCCACGCCACCGGCTGCATGGAGATCGTCTCCTCGGGCATGCCCCAAACTGCCTGGATGCACCCCTGGATCCACGTGGCTTTTGAAAATACCGCGGCGGTGGCTAGCGGATTGGAGACGGGCTTCAGGATCCTGGCCCGTAAAGGCAAGCTGGCAAAACTCCCCAAGGTAGTGGCCATGGGCGGCGACGGCGGCACCACGGACATCGGCCTCCAGGCCCTGTCCGGGGCGCTGGAACGGGGCCACAATTTCACCTACGTGTGCTGGGACAATGAAGCCTACATGAACACCGGCATTCAGCGTTCCAGTTCCACGCCTTACGGCGCCATGACCACCACTTCGCCGCCGGGGAAGCTGAGCATCGGCCAGACCACCCAGAAGAAGAACATGGTGGCCATTGCCGTGGCCCACGGCATTCCCTATGTGGCCACCGCCTGCCCCAGCTACCTTTTTGACCTGTTCTTTAAGGTGAAAAGGGCCATTGAGACCCCGGGGCCGGCTTATATCCACGTACTGTCCGTGTGCCCCACGGGCTGGCGCTCCGCCACGGAGCTGAGCGTGCGGTTGGGCCGCCTGGCGGTGGAGACCGGGGTCTTTCCCCTTTTTGAAGTGGTGAACGGCAAGTACCGCCTCACGGTGGAACCCCCCAAGCTCCGGCCGGTGAACGATTACCTCAAGATCCAGGGGCGGTTCCGCCACTTGCGGGACAAGGAGCGGGCCTTCATCCAGCGCCATACCCTGGCCGCTTACCAACTGCTCCTGGAAAAGTGCGGCGCTTCCTATCCGGAGTTCCCGGTCATTTCTGAGACGGAAGAAGAGAGCGAATAATGGACCAGCCACGCATTGAAGGGATTTTATCCCGGTATGAGGGGAGCTCCGCGGACCTTATTCCGGTGCTCCAGGACATTCAGGACCAGTACAACTATCTGCCCAAGGAAGAACTGAACGTGGTGGCCGAGCGCCTGAGCGTGCCCCTGACCCAGATATACAGCGTGGCCACCTTCTTCAAGATGTTCTCCCTTATCCCCAAGGGCAAGCATCAGATCAAGGTCTGCCTGGGCACCACCTGCCACTTGCGGGGCGGGATCAAGATCGTGGAGTCTCTGGGCCACCGCCTGGGGGTGGAGCCCGGTTACACCACCAAGGACATGATGTTCACCCTGGATACCGTGGGCTGCCTGGGCTCCTGCGCCCAGGCGCCGGTGTTGATGATTGACGACAAGTATTTCGGGCGGGCCGGGGTGGACAAGGTCTCCAAGATTATCAAGCAGTTCAAGTAAAATAAGGGCATGGCTCGCCATGCCCCTACGATAAACGGGTAATCATTAATTTCCCATGATTAATAAACTCGAAACTCGAAACTTGAAACTCAAAACTGAGACAAAGCCATGCCAAAGTTTGAATCCGTAGATCACTTGCAGCAATACCGCCGCCAGCTCCAGGCCAGCCGGGATCCCAACCAGCCCCAGGTTCTGGTGTGCAGCGGCCCGGGCTGTCTGCCCATGGGCAGCATCGAGGTGGCCGCGGCCTTTCGGGAAGAGCTGGGAAAGAACGGCCTCAACGGCAAAGTTCTTCTCAAGGAGTGCGGCTGCCAGGGTCTCTGCGCCCGGGCGGTGAAGGTGCTCATCCGGCCCCAGGAAATTGCTTACCAGGAGGTGACCCCGGAGGACGTGCCGGAGATCGTGGAGGCCACCTTGAAGAACGGCCAGTTGGTGGAGCGCCTCATCTATGAGCACCCCCTGACCCAGGAAAAGGCCGCGTTCAAGGCGGACATTCCTTTCTATAAAGGACAGATGCCCATCGTGCTGCGCAAGCTGGACATCATCGACCCCCAGAGCCTGGACGACTACCTGGCCTTGGGGGGCTACCGGGCGTTGCGCAAGGCCCTCACCGGCATGAGCCCCGACGAGGTCATCGACGCCGTAGAACAGTCCGGTTTAAGGGGCCGGGGCGGCGGCGGCTTTCCCACCGGCCGGAAATGGCGCGTCTGCCAGGAAGCCCTGAGCGATATCAAATTCATTATCTGCAACGGGGATGAAGGCGACCCCGGGGCCTTCATGGACCGGGCGGTGATGGAAGGCGACCCCCACGCGGTGCTGGAAGGCATGATCATCGGCGGCTACGCCATCGGGGCCAAGCAGGGTTATATCTACGTGCGCCATGAATACCCCCTGGCGGTGACCCACCTGAACAAAGCCATTGACCAGGCCCGGGAGTGCGGGTTCTTGGGGAAAAACATTTTAAGGTCCGGCTTCGACTTCGACATCAAGATCAGCCGGGGCGCAGGGGCCTTTGTCTGCGGCGAGGAAACCGCGCTCATCGCCTCCATTGAGGGCTACATCGGCGAACCCACCCCGCGGCCGCCGTACCCGGCGGAGAGCGGCCTCTTCGACTACCCCACCATCATCAACAACGTGGAGACCTGGGCCAATATCCCCGAGATCATCAACATGGGGGCCGAATGGTTTGCAGCCATCGGCACCGAAAATAGCAAAGGCACCAAGGTCTTCTCCCTGGTGGGCGCGGTGAACCAGACGGGGCTGGTGGAAGTGCCCATGGGGACAACGCTGCGCCAGATCGTCTTCGAATTGGGGGGCGGCCTCCGTCCCGACCGGCAGTTCAAGGCGGTGCAGACCGGCGGCCCCTCCGGCGGCTGCATCCCCGAGCAGTTCTTGGACCTGCCGGTGGACTACGACAGCCTCCAGTCGGTGGGCTCCATCATGGGCTCCGGCGGCATGATCGTCATGGATAACACCAGCTGCACGGTGGACGTGGCCCGCTACTTCATCTCCTTCCTCCACGACGAATCCTGCGGCAAGTGCACCCCCTGCCGGGAAGGCACCAAGCACCTGCTCCATATCCTGGACGAGATCATCGCCGGGCGGGGCGAGGAAGAGCACCTGACCTTGATGGAAGAGCTGTGCGACACCATGGCCTCGTCCTCCATCTGCGGCCTGGGGATGAGCGCGCCCAACCCGGTGCGCTCCACCATTAAGTATTTCCGGGACGAGTATTTGGCCCACATCCGGGACAAGAAATGTCACGCCCTGGTGTGCCGGCCATTGCTGAAATACACCATTGATCCGGAAACCTGCACCGGCTGCCTGGCCTGCGTGCGGGAATGCCCCGTGGGGGCCATCACCGGCAAGAAGAAACTGCCCCAGGACTTGGACCAGGAACTCTGCGTCAAATGCGGGCTGTGCTACGAGGCCTGTCAGTTTGAGGCGGTAAAAGTGGAATAATCAAAGCTGCCGGCAGCCAGCCGTCAGCCGCCAGCAAGCTTGAGCAGAATCCGACGCTGGCAACTCAGGAGAAAAACATGGTCTGGCGAGTAACCGAAGAAGTATTCCCAACCATTTCGGAAGAAGTGATTGTGACCATCAACGGCATCACGGTGCGGGCGCCCCAGGGCCAGAGCCTGCTGGTCACCATCCGGGACCTGGGCATCGACATCCCCACCCTGTGCTATCACCAGGACCTGAAGCCCGAGGGCCAGTGCCGGCTGTGCGTAGTGGAGATCGGCGAATGGCCCCGGACCCGCCTGGTGAATTCGTGCACCTACCCCACGGAGGGGGCCCTGATGGTGCAGACCCATTCGGAGAAGGTCATGCTCGCCCGGCGCATGGTGCTGGAGCTGCTCCTGGCCCAGGCGCCGGCTGCGAAGCTCATCAAACAAATGGCCGCGGAGATGGGGGTTTACGAGACCCGGTTCAAAAAGGGCGACTCTGAGGAAAGGTGCATCCTTTGCGGCCTGTGCGTCCGCACCTGCCGGGATATCGTGGGGGTGAGCGCCATTTCCATGGCCAACCGCACCCCGGCGAAAGAGGTGGCCACGCCTTTCAAGGAAGCCGCCGAGGCCTGCATCGGCTGCGGCTCCTGCGCCTTCGTCTGCCCCACCGATGTCATCCCTTACACCGAAAAGGACGGGGTGCGCACCATCTGGGGCCGGAATTTTGAACTCCAGGCCTGCAACGTCTGCGGCAACTATATTGAGCCCAAATACCAGTTGGAACACTGGGCCAAACTCACCGGCGACCCGGTGGAGTTCTTCTTTGTTTGCCGGGACTGTAGGTAAGAGAAAAGATATCCACTATAGTGTTTGCCAAAAGTTTTTTCCCATCAAAGACAAAAATAGTTTACAAAAAACTAGACTTTTTATGAAAAGTATGTTTTCCTTCATTTGTGCCCAGACGGATTGCG
>VGSO01000066.1 GCA_016874945.1 Deltaproteobacteria bacterium | reverse complement strand
CACGAGCGCATCGGGGTGGGAAAAATCGTCACCTGGGGCACTCCCCGGCGCCTGACCCTGGTGGCCCAAGACGTGGCTCCGGTCCAGGCGGAATTGAGCGCCGAAATCTTGGGGCCGCCCAAGGCCGTGGCCTTTGACGCCGAAGGCCGGCCCACCGCCGCGGCCTTGGGCTTTGCCAAGAATCAGGGCGTGGCGGTGGGCGACCTCATTGAAGTGGAGACCCCCAGGGGAGTTTACCTGGCGGTGAGCAAGACCGCGCCGGGGCGGCCCACCGGGGAGCGCCTGAAGGAGCTTCTGCCAAGCTTCATTTTGGGCCTCAGCTTTCCCAAGTCCATGCGCTGGGGGTCCCTGGCCACCACTTTCGCCCGGCCCATCCACTGGGTCCTGGCCCGCCTGGGGGGGGAGGTTATTTCCTTCCCCGTGGCGGACGTGGTGAGCGGCGGGGTGACTTACGGCCACCGGTTCCTGGGGCCCCAGGCCATGGAGGTGGACGATTCCACGGCCTACGTGGCGGCCCTGGGGCTGGCCCACGTCGTCGTGGACCCCGCCGCCCGTCGGGCCCAACTGGAGGAGGAATTAACCCGGGCCGCGGCCCGGGTGGGCGGCGAGGTGGTCCCCAATCCGGGGCTGGTGGAGGAGAACACCTTTCTGGTGGAATATCCCTCGGTGGTCATGGGGACCTTTGAGGACAAATTTCTGGCCCTGCCCGACGAAGTGCTCATCACTTCCATGCGGGAGCACCAGCGCTATTTTTCCCTGAGAGGCAAAGACGGCCGCCTCCTGCCGCACTTTCTGGCGGTGAACAATACCCTGGCCAGGGACCCGGAACTGGTGGCCCGGGGCCACGAGCGCGTCCTGCGGGCCCGCCTCAGCGACGCCATGTATTTTTACCAGGTGGATCAGAAAGTTAAGTGCGAGGAACGGGTGGAAGAACTGAAAGGGGTGGTGTACCACTCCCTCCTGGGCACGTCTTATGAAAAGATGGAGCGCTTCCGGGAGGTTGCGGGCTATCTGGCCCGGGAGCTGGCCCCTGGCCAGGAGGACGCGGTGCGCCGGGCCGCCCTCCTGTGCAAGGCCGACATCGTCACCGATATGGTGGGCGAATTCCCCAGCCTTCAGGGCATCATGGGCCGTCAGTATGCCAAAATCTTCGGGGAGCCGCCGGAAGTGGCGGAGGCCATATTCACCCATTATCTCCCCCGGCACGCGGACGACGAACTGCCTGGGGACCTCCCCGGCGCCCTGGTGGGCATGGCGGACCGCATGGACACCATCTGCGGCATCTTCGGGGTGGGCCTCATCCCCACCGGGGCCGCGGACCCTTACGGCTTGCGCCGCCACGCCCTCTCCATCATCCGCATTCTCCGGGCCTTGGACCTGCACCTGGACCTGACGGCCTTCGTGTGGCAGACCCTGGAGCTGCTGAAAGACAAGATCAGCCGCAACCCGGAAGACACCGCCCTGGAGGTGTTGGACTTTTTCCAGACCCGGCTTCAGCACCTGCTCCTGGCCGAAGGATTCGAGAACGAGACAGTGACCGCGGTTCTGGCCGCGGGCTGCCGGGATGTAGTGGAGGCCATGGACAAGGTGAAGGCCCTGGAGGAAGTGCGGCAAAGTCCCGAATTTCCGGCCCTGGCGGTGGCCTTCAAACGGGTCATCAACATCTCCCGGGGGACGGCAGCCGGGGAGGTGGATCCGCTGCTGTTCGAATACCCGGAAGAAAGGCAACTTTACGAGGCCGCGGGCCTTATGGAAACGGAAGTGGAGGCGGCCCTGGGCAAGCGGGACTATCTGGCGGCCTGCCAGGCCCTGGCCAGGCTCAGAGGACCGGTGGATGCCTTGTTCGATAAGGTCCTGGTGATGGCCGAAGATGAAAAGGTGCGCCGCAACCGCCTGGCTCTGCTGGAGCACATCAGCGGCACCTTCCTGATGATGGCGGATTTCTCCAAGATTACCACGGCTTAGGCGATGCGTTCAGGCCGCCAAAAAGTTAAAATATTACGGTAACGCAGCCAAAAGGGCGGGCCGCCGGCTCGCCCTTATCTGTGCAGGCCGAAGTAGATGCAGAATAGCCGCCCTGCTGTTCCACATAGGGGCGCGGCGGGCCGCGCCCTGTAGGGGCTCCCAACCCGCAAAAGGGGCTGGGAAGGCGGGGCATAAAGCCCCGACTTGCCAGCCAGTTTCCCTCCTCTTAAGAGGTTGGGGGAGGGAGATTGAGGGAAGGGGCAAGGGTCGGCGACCCCCGGCCCCCTCCCTCAACATTACTTTTTCAGAGATCTCCTAACGGTTATGAAAACCTATCCCATCTTCGCCCTTATTGACGGCAAGCCCTGCCTGGTGGTGGGCGGCGGCGCGGTGGGGGAGCGGAAAGTCCTGGACCTTTTGGCGGCCGGGGCCAAGGTGACGGTGGTGAGCCAAACCCTCAGCCCCTATTTGGAGAAGCTCGCCGGCCGGGGTGAAATCCGCTATCTGGAAGGCGGCTTCACGCCGGACCACCTAAACGGCATGGCCCTGGTCATGGGCGCCACCAACGACCCCCGGGTCAACGCCCAAGTGAGCGCCGCGGCTCAAGAACGTGGCATCTGGGTCAACATCGCCGACGCCCCGGAGCTGTGCACCTTTATCGTGCCGGCCCAGGTGCGCCGGGGGGACCTCATCGTGGCCATCAGCACCGGCGGGGCCAGCCCCGCGTTGGCCCGGCGGCTGCGCGAGGAATTGGAGCGGAGCTTCGGCCCGGAATACGGCCCCTATCTCGCCCTGCTCCAGGAGGTGCGGGAAGGCGTCCTGGCCGTCCGCCGGGGCCACCAGGACAATGCCGCCCTGTTTCTCCGGCTGGTGGACAGCCCCTTGCAGGAAGCCCTGGCCCAGGGGGACCGGGACCGGGTGGGCCATATCCTGGAAGAGGTATTGGGAGAAATTATTCCTTTATCGGTTTTGGCCGATTTGGTGGATAAGGCGTTCAGTAATCAGTGATCAGTGACCAGTGATCAGTGATTGCTGGTTAATTTCAACCATAGCTTGCCGCGCGATCTTCTGTTCAATAAAAGATTAACTGTCTGAATAATTTGCCTTTTTATATCAACCAGCAGCCATTGGTTTAATCCGGGTTTACCCCGATACCCTATTACTGATCACTGATCACTGGTTAAGGCTCACTGACAATGACTGACACCCTCATCCACAACGCCTTGGTCCTGACCCTGGAGCCGGGGTCGCCGCCCCTGGAGCGGGGTTATGTGGCGATTACGGGAAGCCGCATCAGTGCGGTGGGCCAGGACGGCCCCCAGGGCCTGCCCGCGGCCCGGGAGCGCCTGGACGCCCGGGGTGGACTGGTCCTTCCGGGGCTGGTCAACACCCACTGCCACGCCCCCATGACCTGGTTCCGGGGCCTGGCCGACGATCTGCCCCTGGAAACCTGGTTCCGGGACTTCATTTTTCCCCTGGAACGCGGTTGGCTCAACCCGGACCGGGCGTATTGGGGGGCGCTCCTGGCCGCCGCGGAACTGATCCGGGGCGGGGTGACCACCGTGGCCGACGGTTATTTTTATGCCGCTGAGGTCCGGCGGGCCTTTTCCCAGGCAGGGCTGCGGGCGGTGGTGGCCCAGGGGATAGTGGATCTCCCGGCCCCCGGAGTCCCGGACCCCCGGGACAACCTCAGGGTGGCGGAGGAGTTCGTAGAATCGGGTAGGGATTTTGGGGACCTTATCACCTCCACCATCTTCTGCCACTCGGCGTACACCTGCGGCCCGGAGACCCTAAAGTCCGCCAAAGCTCTCACCCGCACGCGGGGCCTGCCGTTTTTCCTGCACCTGGCGGAAACCCGCCAGGAAATGGAGGAAATCCAACGGCGCACCGGTCTCCGCCCCGGGGCTTATTTGGACGGACTGGGGGTCCTGGATGAACTGACGGTGGCGGTCCATGCCGTGTGGTTGACGGAAGAGGACCAAGACTTATTGGCCCTCCGGGGGGTGAAGGTAAGCCATTGCCCCGAAAGCAACCTGAAATTGGCTGCGGGGGTGGCCCCCGTGCCGGATTTGCTGGCCCGGGGGGTGACCGTGGGATTGGGCACCGATGGGGCCGCGTCCAACAACAACCTGGACCTGTGGGGGGAAATGAATCTGGCCGCCCGGCTGCACAAGGTCTGGCGTCATGATCCCACGGCGCTTTCCGCTCCCCAGGTCTTGGCCCTGGCCACCCGGCAGGGGGCCCGGGTCCTGGGCCTGACGGACCAAACCGGCGCCCTGGTCCCGGGGAAAGCAGCGGACCTTATTATCGTTGATCTTAACCAGCCCCACCTCACGCCTCTTCATGACCCTTATTCCCACCTGGTCTATGCCGCCCGGGCCAGGGATGTGCGCCAGGTCATGGTGGGAGGCCGCTGGCTCCTGCGCCGGGGCGAGTTCGCCACCCTGGACTGGCAGGAAATTGCCGGTCAAATCCGCGCCGGCCGCGAGGACCTGGCCGCTTTTGGCCGGTCTCTCCCCCGGCCTTGACCGAAGCCGCCGTAACTGTCAAAATATAGCAGTTGGCTGATAGCAGTTTGCAGTTAGCGATCTTCCAATGGCTAACCGCCAACTGCTTACTGCTTACTGCTTACTGCTCACTGCTCACTATTAAAAAAGTATGCCCAAAACCCGACTCCAATACCAGGAATCCCTGGCCGAGGTGCTGCAAATTTCCCTCACCACCACCGAGGTGCAGCGCCTCATCCATGACATCACCACCTGCACGGTGGAGTGGGAGGAGCGGCCGGCCGCGACGGTGGCGCCCCACGCCCGCGGGCTGGAGTTTTTCCCCTGCCATACCCTCCATTTCCAGCGCCATCCCCTGGAAATCAGGGGCACCATCTTCCCCAACCTGGCCACCGGCCACGGCGAAGGCCTGTCCCACCTGGTGCGCCTGACGCTTCCCGACACCCTCCTGGACTTGCGGCTGCACACTTCCCAATCCACCTTTTTGCTGTCGCCTTTCCATATCCGGTTCCTGAGCATCCTGTTCGGCCGCTTGGTGCTGCACCATTTGTCGCAAACCCCGGAAGCCAAGGTCAGCCTGCCGTCCTTCACTCCCTATTCCCTGGAAGAGCAGGTGGTGGCGGGATATTTGCAAAGTCTGGAGCGGGCTCCCTGCGCCACCATCAAGCTGGACGCCCAGGACAGCCCCTACATCGGCTCCTTGCTGCACGGGGCCGCGGTGCTGCAGCGTTGCGAGATGCCCGGCAGCCCCGGGGAAGAGGCGGTAATCCGGGCCTGGCGCCTCTTCAAGCGCCTGTTGTATTATTCGGTGGAGGGGGAGCGGCTGGTTACCGGCTTCGCCATCATGAGCGCCACCCGGCCTTTGGGGTATTACCAAAAACGCTGGCCCGAGCTGTTGCTTTACCATCCCGCCAACCATACCTCCTTGGACGAGGGGCTTCAGTCCATCAAGCAGTTTTTGCTCAACGCCGACGGCCGCAACACCTTTCTGGCCCTCTATGGGGGAAAAATTATCGGCCTGCTCCAGGTGGCCCATGGGTCTCACCGCCAGCTCACCACGCTGCAGGCCTGGCGGGAAGTGCTGCCCCTGGCCACCATCTCCTACCGGGGGCGGGTCAACTTCTGGGTGGCCCTCAAAGGCCGTCACAGTCCCCGTATTCCATTGTCGGTGCTGGAGTACCGCCAAGGCCACCTGCACATCCCCCTGTTCCAAGATATTTTCTGGCAGGAACTGGAGCGGCAGTTAGAAGAGGTCTGCCACGGACGGCGGCATTTGTTTATTTGGCTGAAAAATCTGCTGCAAACGATCCGCCGGCGGGGTCACGGAGCCATTTTGCTGGTGGGCCTCTCCGACGCCCAGTTGGAGTCTGCGGACCTGCCCATTGAGAACCAGGTGCGCCTGGCCCAGCCGGCGCCGCTGGATGAAAAGTGGCAGCGCCATATCCTGGGCTTATCCCGCTCCGATGGGGCCTTGATCTTTAACGACCGCCTGGAGGCCTGCCAGTTCCGGGCCCGTCTCAAGGCCACGGTGCTGCGCCTGTCGCCGGAGAGGGGCGACCTGGGAAGCGGCATCCGCCACCAGGTAACCCGGGAATTCACCGCCTACTGCCCCTGGGTGCTGGGCATCTGCATCTCCCAGGACGGCCACATTTCCCTGTACCGCACCGGCCAACTGGTGAGCCGGCTGTTTTAAAGACGGTTTTCGGTCAATAACGCCCGGTTAATAAACCCCAAAAATTTAAGGGGCGCAGTCTCACCGCACCCCTTTGCCATTTCTTATACCTTATACCGTGTCCGCTTTCAGGTGCAACAAACTCAACCTGTAACTTATTGATAAATCTTATTTATTTTAACCGAAAACCGAAAACCGAAAACGGTATTATACCATGCTCCCCGCCTCTCGCATTGAGTGACCGGAGACCGAAACCCCCTGTCCCCCGTCTATCACCCCGCGGACCGAATGGCTTGGCCGAACTGCCGCCGGATCAACTCCCGCTCCTCGGTCTTGCTCTTGATTTCCTCGTTCAGCCGGGCTTCGTGGAGCGCCTCCAGCATATCTTTGATGTGGGGCCCGGGGGCAAAGCCCATGGCCAACAGGTCCCGGCCTTTAAACTCCGGCTGCAGGTGCTTCAGGTGGGTGAAAAAGAGGGATATGGACCGGCGGGAAATTTCCTGCTTGGATTTGGCCATCATGTAGAGCAGGTATGGCGTGCCCAGGGGCGCCAGCAGGTGGTAAAGCTGGTGGCGGTTGGGTTCCCGCCCCAGGTGAAACAGCCTGAGGAGCATCTCATCCGCGGCGGCTTTGCCCCCGGCAATGTTCGCCTCCAGCTTGGGAGAGAGCTTAAAGCGCGACAGCATCTCCTTCAATTCCGGCGTGTCCAAAGGCTCCACCAGCCCCAGGAAATAGACCAGCCACTTATCAAATTTTTCATCCAGGTACAACAGGTCAAACCACGCCAGCACCCCCTGGACCCTTTCCATCATCACCCGGGTGCCCTCGTCATAGACCAGCCGGGAGTGGACGGCTTTCAGCAGGTCGAATTCCGCCAACCGGGCCACCGCGGGAAGGGGGTTCTCTTCCTGGAGAATAAGTTTCAGTTCCTGAAAAAGCCGGGCCCCGGAAAGGCGGTCGAAAAAGTTGTTCCGCACCGCGTTGTTGATGAGATTGGCGGTGAGCTTGCTGATGCGTAACTTGAAGCGCTGCTCGAAGCGGATGGCCCGGAAGACCCGGGTGGGGTCCTCCACGAAACTCAGGTTGTGGAGAAGGCTGATAATCCTTTCCTTGAGATCCCGCTGCGCCCCGAAGAAGTCCAGCAGGGTGCCGAATTCCCCGGGATTGAGCTTCAGGGCCAGGGTATTGATGGTAAAATCCCGGCGGTAGAGGTCCATCTTGATGGAGCTGTATTCCACCACCGGGAGCGCCCCCGGGGTTTCGTAATATTCGGTGCGGGCCGTGGCCACGTCGATTTTAAAATCGTCGGGGAAGATGATCACCGCGGTCTTGAACTTCTGGAACTCCCGGTGCCGCACTCCGAAGCGGGAGGCGAAGCGGCGGGCGAAGATAATGCCGTCGCCTTCGATAACAATGTCGATGTCCAGGTTTTCATGGCGCAGGATCAGGTCCCGGACCACTCCTCCCACCAGGTAGGCATTGTAGCCCAACTCCGCGGCCGCCTGGCCGGCCTGGCGCAGGATTTCCTGGATGTGCTTGGGCAGGCGCTCCCGGACCAGGCCCACGATATTTTTCTTGCGCAGGGGCTGGGACCATTGGGCCTCTTCGGCCTGGGAGATGAGCAGGTGCAGCAGGTCGGTGCGGCTCACCACGCCCACCACCTGGCCCTCGTCTTCCAACACCGGCAGCAGGCGCTGCTTGTTGATCACCAGGCGCTCCCGGATTTCCGCCAGGGTGGCTTCGGGGCCCACGAACACGACCTCCGTGGTCATATACTCCTTTACCTGATGATCCTTGAGGCCGTGGTAGATGCCCTTCTCCACGGTCTGGCGGGAAATAAGCCCCACCAGCCTTTCGGCGCTGATCACCGGCATGGCGTTAATGGAATAACGGTTCATAAGGAGTTCGGCCCCCTCCAGGGTGACCTCCGGGGAGATCGACTTCACCGGAAAACTCATGATGTCCTTGGCCCGGCGCAGGGGGTGGACCCGGGTCTGAAGGAGCTGGCGCAGCCTCTCCTCCACCTGGGCCAGGGGCACATCCTTGATGGCTGCGGAAGCCGCGTAAGGGTGGCCGCCGCCCCCCAGTTCCCCCAGGATTTCCGAGACGTCCACCTCGGGCAGGCGGCTGCGCCCCACCACGTAAACCCGGTCCTCCATCTGGGCCAGGGCGAAAAGGACCTGGAGGTTTTCCATGTCCATGAGTTTGTGGGCCACCACCGCGAAGTCCGGCACGTATTCCGGCGAGGTGGTGCAGGCGATGACCACCTCCACCCCGTCCACGTGGAAGCTGCTGGAGTGCTCCAGGAGGTCGTTCAACAGGGCCACCTGCATGGCGTCCAGGTCCTTGGTGAGGATTTCGGACACCACGTTGAGGTCCGCCCCCTGGCGCAGGAGATAAGCCGCGGCTTCAAAGTCTTCGGGGGTGGTGGAGGAAAAGGTGAAGGAGCCGGTGTCCTCGAAAATCCCCAGGGCCATGACGGTGGCTTCCTGGGGCGTGAGGGGGATGCCTCGTTCTTTTATAATTCTGGTGAGCACCGCGGTGGTGGACCCCAGGTTCTCCACCACTTCCAGGCTGCCGTGGACGTCGTCGGGGGAATCGGGGTGGTGATCGTAAATGTGGATGTCCACTTCGGGTGAGGCGGCGGCTTCGGCGAACTTGCCGATGCGGGAGACCTGGCGGGTGTCCACCAGGATGAGGCGCTTGATCTCTTCCGTGGGCACCTGGCGCACCCGGGCGAAGTCCATAAAATAGAAGCTGGAGCGGATGAAAAAGTCCCGGAGGCTCCGCTCCTGGGAGCCGGGGAAGACCATGAGGGCCTCGGGGTAGAGCTTCTTGGCCGCCACCATGGAGGCCATGGCGTCAAAGTCGGCGTTGAGGTGGGTGGTGATCACCTCTTTGGTGCGGGCCGGGGCCGGGGGGGCGGCGCGGGTCATGGCCGTGGATGCGCCTTCTGGTGCGCCTCCCTCAGGCGCGCCGCGTCCAGGTGGGTGTAAATCTGGGTGGTGGCCAAATCCGCGTGGCCCAGGAGCATCTGCAAAGCCCGCAGGTTCGCCCCCCGGCTCAAAAGATGGGTGGCGAAGGAGTGGCGCAGGGTGTGTGGGCTCAAGTCCCGCACCCCGGCCTGGCGGGCGTACTGCTTCAAAATCTTCCAGAATCCCTGGCGGCTGAGGCGCCCGCCCCGACGGTTGACGAACAGATAGGGGCTGTCCCGGCCCTGGAGCAATTGGGGACGCCCCTGGTTTAGGTATGCTTGCAACTTTTCCACCGCCGTGGGCACCATAGGCACCACCCGCTCCTTGGAGCCTTTGCCCCGGGGCCGCACCATCCCCCGGCGGAGATCCACCTGCTTCAGGGTGAGGCCCACGAGTTCCGACACCCGGAGGCCGGTGGCGTAAAGGACCTCCAGGAGCGCCGCGTCCCGTTGGCCCGCGGGAGTAGAGGAATCCGGCGCATTCAATAGCGCGGCCACCTCCGGCTCGCCCAACACCTGGGGGAGTTTCCGGGGCAGGCGGGGGGAATCCAGGAGCTCCACCGGGTTGGCCGCGGCCACTTCCTCCCGCTGCAGGAACCGGAAAAACTGGCGCAGGGCCGACAGCCGGCGGGAGCGGCTCCGGGCCGAAAGATTGCGGGCCGCGAGAGCCGCCAGGTAGTCCTGGAGGTGGGGAAGCCCCACCTGGGTCCACTGCTCCAGACCCCGCTCCAGGAGGAACTCCTGAAAGTCCCGCAAGTCCCGGGAGTAAGCCTCCAGGGTCAGGGCCGCCAAGCCCCGCTCCACCGCCAGGTGCTGGTAAAATTGGCTCAGTTCCGCGTCCATGGCTCGAAATCTGTTATAATTATAACCACAGATGAACCCAGATAGACACAGATAAATATTTAAAAATCTAGGTTAATCTGTGTTAATTTGAGGGTACTTTGGAGGTCTTAGATTTATGAAAAGAATTAAAATTATCGTGGAAAGGCATCCGGACGGGTATGTGGCCTATCCCTTAGGACTAAAAGGCGTTGTGGTGGGGCAAGGAGACTCTTATGAAGAAGCCCTGTCGGATGTGACCTCGGCTATTCGATTCCATCTCGAAACTTTTGGAGAAGAAGTATTGCAAGTCGAACCGCCGATATTGGAAGCGTTTGTCGCAGAAGCCGGGGTCGAGGTTTAATGGCCAAGTTTCCCCTAGACGCTCCCAAACGTCGGGTCATAAGCGCTTTGGAGATATTGGGCTTCCGGCTGTTGCGAGATAGGGAACACATCGCCATGATTAGAGAAAACCCGGATGGGACCAAAACGCCTTTAACCATGCCCAGTCATCCATATATCAAGTCTTCCACCCTAAGGACTCTCTGCCATCAGGCAGGAATCTCCAGGGAAGATTTTCTAGCCGCTTATAATCAGACTTAATGGAAACCGCCGATGAACGCCGATGTACGCAGATAATTAATTAAAATCTGTGTTTATCGGCGTTCATCTGCGGTTAAAAAAACCATGTCTCAGATCATCTACGGCCGGCACCCGGTTTTAGCCGCCCTGAAGCAGGCGGACTCCCCCCTGGAAGAAGTCCTGGTGGCCCAGGGGGCGAAAGGCGCCTGGGTGGGTGAAGCGCGCCTTCTCGCCCAGGCCGCGGGGGTGCGCTTTCGCACAGTGGAGCGGGCCGCCCTGGACCGCCTGGCGGGAACTGCCCGCCACCAGGGGATTCTGGCCCGGCGGGGGGCATACGCCTACCAGACGGAAGACGCCTTGCTGGACGCCGTCGCCGCTCTCACTGAACCCGCGCTCCTGGTGGCCGCGGACGGCCTCACCGACCCCATGAACCTGGGGAACCTGATCAGGAGCGCCCTGGCCGCGGGGGCCCACGGCCTCATCATCCCCAAGGACCGGGCCGTGGGCGCGACCCCCGCAGTGGCCAAGGCCGCGGCGGGGGCCTTGGAATACCTCCCCGTTTACCGGGTCACCAACCTGGCCGACACCTTAAACCGCCTCAAGGACGCCGGCCTCGCCATCCTGGGGAC
>VGSO01000065.1 GCA_016874945.1 Deltaproteobacteria bacterium | reverse complement strand
GTGCGCCGCGGAGGCCCCGCAGCAGTTCCAGTCATCCAGCTCCACCAGCTCCAGGTCCAGCAAAGTCGCGACTCCGTCGATGGAGGCGGCATAGTCCAGAGCCGTGCCTTCCAAAGAACATCCTGGATAATAGGAAACCTGCATGGTTCTTAAAACCCCGATTCTTTGAAGATGGCGGAAACTTCTTTTTTATTGTGAAGAGGATGGGTCCGCAGACTTAACCGCCCCCGCCGGAGAAGCTTCCAACCTAGTTTTAAATTTCTCAATACCTCCCAGGCGCTATGGCCGGACTTGATTTGGTACAGGGTGAAGCGCCGCATCAGCAGGGCCTCGGGCAGACGCCCCCCCCCGTCCCGCACCGCCTCCAGAAAGAAGCGGTGGAAGTTGGCCACGTCCGACTCCGGAATGGCCCGGCCGCGCTGGACGGCTGCCTCTTTCAGCCAGTCCATGACTCCCGCGATGTCAATGCCGTTGGGACAGCGGGTGGTGCAGGTTTCGCAGGAAGAGCACACCCAAATGGTGCGGCAGTTTAGAACCATGTCTTCCTGGCCCAGTAGAGCCAGGCGGATGACCCGGTCGGGCAGCAGGTCCATGGCGAAGGTCAAGGGGCAGCCCCCGGAGCACTTGCGGCACTGGTAGCAAGAGGACACCAGGAGGTGGTCCCGCGTCAGCCGCTCCGGCAGAGCATATGCTGGACGCAGGGCTTGAATCGCGATATGAGATGTTACAGGCGTTTTGTTTTCCATGGTGTTAATTATCTAAACATCTATAAGGTTAAATTTTAACTCTTAACATAAGTTAAGTAAATTCGTTAACCTGGGAGCCTAAGAGAGCGGATGAGATTCTTCCAGGCTTCCAACAATTTAGAAGTACTTCATTTGAGATCGTTCCTGGCGATAACTTTTTGCAATAACCGGGCCAACCTGGTCTCCTCGCGGATCCCGTTCATCCGGCGCCCTGATGCCAAGTCGCAGTCGAAAGGCAAAAGTTTTAGGGGCGTGATTTATCACGCCCGCCTTTCGGGCGCAATAAATCGCGCTACAATAATACCTTTTCGATTGCATCTTGAGACCTCTGGGGAAGTCCTCGCAACTGTCATTCTGAGGGAGCGAAGCGACCGAAGAATCTCATAATTACGAGTAAATACGAGATCCTTCGCTTCGCTCAGGATGACAAAAAGGCTTTTCGCAGAGGTCTCATCTTGATATGAAACCAAGTAGGCGCAGTTCCCCACGCCAGGAGGTCCCTCTCCGCCACCATGGACAAGGCCCACCGGGATCAGCAGGGATTATGGCAAATTATAACCTAATCGTCAACCTTGTGCACTGTCGGGAGGGAGGAGGAGGGAGGGCCGGGGACCGCGACCCCGGCCGCCGCGCTTTTTTGCGGTTAAAACTTAACGGCCGCGCTCACCCCCAGGGAATGGGAATCTGAAGCATAGGGGCCGTTGGCTTGAAGGGGCGCGGGAACGCCATTAACTGCAATAACGTTGTTTTTGGTGCGGTTTTCAAAGAGGATATAGTTGTAGGCCGCGCCGAAAGTGAATCTTTTATAGGTAAATTCTTTGCCGATGGTGAAAACATGACGGTTGGCGTCGGCCAGTTGGGGGTCAAAGGTGTGGTTGGGCACTGGAGTCATGTCGTAAATATAGCCGGCGCGCACTTTCAAACCGGGCTTGATCTCGTAGTTGACTCCGAAGCGAAAGGCCCAGGCGTCCCGCCAGTCCTTGGGAGTAACCAGGGAGAAGGCGCCGGCCAGGGGGGTTTCCAGATCCACCTTCAATTGATCGAAAGTGGACCATCCGGTCCAGGTGACGTCAAATAAAAAGGTAAAGGGCTTGATGCGGCTGTAAGCCGCGCCGAAGGTCACCGAGGGCGGAAAAGCGATTTTGGCGGACCCCCTGATCGAGGGCGCGAGCAGAGGGGGCGGCAGTCTGAGGGTTAAGTCTCCCCGGTGGACTACGCTGATCTGGCTCCGGAAGTGCACCCCCAGTTTCACGCCGCTCACGGGTTCATAAAGGGCCCCCAGGTTATAGCCCATCCCCATGCCGTCGGCGGCCAGGGAAACATCGCCATCCCCCAGGGGGGTAGGGATATTTCTCTTCAACTCCGGCGCCGACCACAGCATATTCACCCCCGCGGCCAGGGAGAGATTGTCCAGGACTTTGACGGAAACCACGGGATTGACGTTGTAGGTTCTAAGCCTGGAGAAGGTGGAGATATAGCGGCCTGCCCAGGTATCCGGCCACTTGCTGCTCAATCCGAAGGGGCTGAAAAGGCCCAGCCCCAGGGCCACCCGGTTGGTGACCGGCCCGGCCACATACACGGCGCCTGTATACAAAAGCCGGGATTCGGTTTCGGAAGGGGGGAACCCGTGATATTCCCGGTCAGGATAATTGAAAATAGTTCCGGAGTAAACTTCGAAGCGCTTCAGTTGATTCAGACCGGCGGGATTGTAATAAATAGCCGAGGAATCACTGGCTTCGGCCACAAAGGCGTTGCCCTGACCCATGGCCGCGGTTCCCTGCTGCACCAAAGCGAAGCCGGCGCTCCAGGCGGGAGCGCCCCATACCATTAGCAGTCCCAGCCAGCAGGAAAGCCAGACCAGGATCTTAGCCCAAGCTTCTAACTTCCGGTCCCGGCAGCAGGCGCCGCGTTTGGGAAATGGGCCCAACATTCCGGGCCACCGACGGAGTGGCAAGATTTCTTGGTTCTTTCTCCGCAATAAACCGGAAATACAGCAATCCCCCCCCCATTGCCAAGAACCCATAGGCACCTCGGAAATAAATAACTACCCGGCTAAATGGCGAAATGAAATAATTAATTCCACCTTAAAGAGCTTCTCCAAAAAAATCAACTTTTTTTAATTAGATTAGCAACTTTATAATTTTTCTAAAGAAAGCGAGTTTGGAAAAGGGGAATGTAAACCTTGGGCACTACGTATGCTGATAAGTATGAGTTTATTTTGAATATAAAGTTTTAAATAGAAATTAAATTTGCCAAGATTATTACCGGTAAATAAGTCAAAGTTTAAGAATAAGTTCAAGATTTGGAATAAGGAAAAAGGGTATTTTCGCCTGGCTCATTTTAATGTTTTAGATTCGCATGAGAATTGGATTTTTCCGTTTCACTCGGGATGCAATGAAAGGAGGTTGGCTATTAAATTACTATTAAATCCGAAGTGCTGGAAAAAGGCCGGGCAAGGGGCGGCGGCCGCAAGGAAGACAATGGCAGAAAAAGAAAGGGTTTCTCCTATCTCCCTGATCTCTGAATCGTGGGAGCCTTTTGCAAAATTACCCCGTCTTTAGGTAGCCGCAGGCTTCAGCCTGCGCCGGCACAGGCTGGAAAGCCTGTGCTACCGGATATTCTGTAATCAGCTTGATGAAATTTCAGCTTCAAATAGAATTTTGCAAGAGGCTCGTGGGTTAAGAGGGTTGAACCAGGCGGTGCAATAAGCCTGGTTTTAATGGCCACAGGAGATGTCAGGTTAAACTTGATTTTCTCTTATAAAGAGAATAAAAATTATCTTTATGATTGATATCCACTCCCATATATTGCCAGACCTCGATGACGGGGCCCGAAGCTGGGAAGAAGCTTTAAAAATGGCCGCGCTGGCGGCGGAAGACGGCATCCAGATAATGGTGGCCACGCCTCACCTTTTCAAGGACCGGTTTAATAATATGGAAGTAATCAATGATAAGGCCACCATCTTGGTTAAGATTCAAGAATTTAAGGAAAAATTATTCGAGGAGCAAATCCCCCTGGAAATTTTACCCGGCTGCGATGTCCATTTATGTCTGCGGGCCCTGGATTTGCTTGAAGAAGACCGAATTCTGACAATTAATGACACGCAAAGTTATATGCTCCTGGAATTGCCGGATATGGCCATTCCCCCGGGTATGGAGAACATCTGCTTCCAGCTTAAGTCCAGGGGCATCACCCCTATCATAACTCACCCGGAGCGGCATTTTCTCATTCGGGAGATGCCGAAAAAGCTCAAGCGTTTCATGGACCTGGGATGCCTGGTGCAGATTACCGCGTCCAGCGTCCTGGGAGGATTTGGCCGCACCGTCGCCAGGTTTACCCGGGAGCTGTTAAAAAAAGGCTACGTCCATGTCGTGGCCAGCGACGCCCACAATACCCGCACCCGGCCGCCGGCGCTCCGCCGGGCCGTGGAAGAGGCGGCCCGCATTGTGGGTAAAGCCAGGGCCTGGGACATGGTCACCACCGTTCCCGATAAGATTGTCAAAGGGGAACCGTTGGATTGAAAACCAGGCGATACGGCTTGCGGTTATGGGTGAAATCTTCCGGGGCGGCCGGGAGACCCTGAAAAAGTCTCCGATTTCTCATTCGGGGGGCTTGGAAGATTTTTTTTCCACCAAAATCTTGGCGTCTTCCTGCCGGTCCAGGTCCAGGTTGAAGAGCCGGCGCACCAGGTCCAGGTCCTTTTGGATTTTTTTGGGATGATGGTTGCGTTTGAGGAAGATGATGGGGTCATGCAGCAGCTTCTGGGCGATGGAGTGGGTGAGCACTTCCAGGGCCTGGCGTTGCTCCTCGGTAAGAGGGCCTAATTGCTTTAGAGTCTTATCCAGTTCCGCCCCGCAGATGCGGTCGGCCTTCTCCTTCAGATCAATGATGGTGGGAAAAACCTCCAGGGTTTCCAGCCATTCCAGGAACTTCAGGGTTTCCGCGGCCACCAGCCTCTCGGCCTTGGCCGCTTCCTGGTGGCGGTGCTCCCAGCCCTGGGCCACCACCTCCTGGAGATCGTCAATATTGTAGAGATAGACGTTGTCCAGGTCGTTGATGCCCGGATCCAGGTCCCGGGGGACGGCGATATCAATGAGAAACAGGGGCCGCTGCTTGCGCCGGCGCATGGCCGCCTTCACCTGGTCCCGGGTGAGGAGGTATTCCGGCGAGCCGGTGGAGCTGATGAGGATGTCGGCGCTCAATAGCTGGGCCTCCAGTTCTTCCAGGGACACGGCTTCCCCCCGGAACCGTTCCGCCAGGCGCACCCCTCGTTCCAGGGTGCGGTTGGCGATGACGACTTGGGCCACCCTTTGGCCCCGGAGGTGTTCCAGGGCCAGCTCCGCCATTTCCCCGGCGCCCAGAAGCAGAACGTTTTTTCCCGCCAGACTGCCGAAGATTTTCTTTCCCAGGCTCACCGCGGCGTAGCTGACGCTCACCGCCGCGTCTCCGATGCCCGTTTCCCGTCGCACCCGCTTGGCCACGGAAAAGGACTTGTGAAGCAACCGGTTCAAGATCGGGCCGGAGGCGTTTTGGGAGGTGGCCTGGCGATAGGCTTCCTTAATCTGGCCCAGAACCTGGGGCTCCCCTACCACCATGGAATCCAGGCTGGCAGCCACCCGGAAGAGGTGTTGCACCGCGTCCAGGTCCCGATGGATATACAGGGACTCTTCCAAGGCCCCGGCGATCTCCTCGTCCCGGGCGAAGAAGGCCTTGAGCCGGGTCTCCGCCTCCTCCGCCACCGCGGTGACGCACAGGACCTCCACCCGGTTGCAGGTGGAATAGAGGATGAGTTCGGACAACTCCGGATAAGTCTTAAGAGCGCGGCAAGCTTCTTCCGGGTCGGGAATAAACGAGGCCAGCTTTTCCCGCAGGGCCACGGGCGCAGTCTTATGGTTGACGCCGACTAGGAGGAGGTTCATGGCTGCCGGGTGAAACTCTCAAAGCTGTGGTAGCTGCTGAACCACAGGTTGGCCCCCAGGAAGGTGATCACTAGGACCAGAAAGCCGCAGATAGCCAGGAGCGCGGCCCGGCGCCCCCGCCAGCCCACGGTGAGGCGTTCATGGAGGAGCACCGCATAAATGAGCCAGGCGATGAGGGTGAGAACTTCCTTGGGGTCCCAACTCCAGAACCGGCCCAGGGCGTGCTGGGCATACAGGGATCCGGCGATGATCCCCAGGGTGAAGAGCGGGAAGCCAATGGTGAGGCACCAGTAATTAAGGGCGTCCAACTGCTCCAGGGATGGCAGCCGCCGGTAAAAGAAGGAACCGAACTTTTTTCCCTTAAGCTGGCGTTCCTGCACCAGGTAAAAGATGCCGCCCAAAAAGGCCAGGGTGAGGGCGGCGTAGCCCAAAAGCGCCAGGATGATGTGAACCGCCAGCCAGAGGCTGTTAAGGAGCGGCGACACCGGCCCCCGGCCCGGCGGCAGAATCAAGGCCCCGCAGATCATGAGGGCCGCCAGGGGCGCGGCCAGGGCTCCCAGGACCTTGATGGGAAAGCGCCAGTTGAGAAAGAGGAACGCGGCCACCAAGGCCCAATCCAGCACCAGCAGGGTGTCCCCCAGGGTGGCCGCGGGGAAGTGCCCGTAATTCCAGGCCCGCAAACACAGGGCCAGGGTATGGGGAATCAGACCCAGGCCCATGACCCAGGCGCCGGCGCGGCAAAGGCCCTCCCGCTGGGCTAGAAAAAACCCCAGCCACAAGGCCGTGCCCCCGAAATACGCCATGAGGCTCAGGTAAAGTAAGACGTCCGCCATGAATGGGGTCATCTAAATTTTAAATCGAATTTAACCGCTGATTAATTCTCCCTTACCCGAACGCCGGGGTCAAGAAATTAGGGAATAGGGAATAGGGAGTTGATTATCCGGGTCTATCTGTGTTCATAGGTGGTTAAAAATTAGGGATCAAGGCGTTATCCAGCAAAATTGGGAATGGGAAGGGGCTTCCGCGTACTTTTCCCGGATGGCTCCGATGATGTCGTAAATGGCGAAAAAGGCCGCCACCACCTCCGGGTCGAAGATTTGCCCCGAATTTTCCCGGATAAGATCCAGGGCTTGGGCTTCGGGGAAAGGCTCTTTATAGGCCCGCTTGGAAACCAGGGCGTCATAAATGTCCGCCAGGGCGACAATCCGGCCGGCCAGGGGAATCTCCTGGCCTCTTTTGCCTGGGCCCAGGGTCAAATTACCGGCAGAAATATCCTCCAGATGCCCCGGATAGCCTTGGCCGTCCCACCTTTCATGGTGGTTCAGGGCGATTTCGGCCCCCAACGCATCCAGCTCCGAGGTGGCGTTCTCAAACAGCCGGGCGCCGTAAATGGTGTGGCGCTTCATAATCTGGTATTCTTCGGGGTCCAGCTTTCCGGGTTTTTTCAAAATCAGGTCGGAGATGGCGATCTTGCCCAGGTCGTGGAGCATGGCGGCCACCCTTATGAGGTCCCGCATCCGCTTGATCTCTTCCGGGGCAATGCCCTTGCTCAAGGCCCACTGCTGATAAATTTCCGCGGCGTAGGCCGCCACCCGGTTGGCGTGGGCCCCGGTTTCATGGGGATCCCGGAGTTCGCACATCTTGATCATCCGGAGAATGATCTCCCGGGTCATCATGGCCCGTTCGATGGCCGCCGCCGCATGGACCGCGAAGTAGTTCAAGACCAGCCGGTCCCGGTCGGTAAAAGTGATGACTTTTTTTTGGTCATTCAAGGCGTTGATGATTTGCAGCACCCCCACGATTTTTCCCCGGCTGGTTTTGAGCGGCACCACCAGCATGGACCGGGTGCGGTAGCCCGAAGCCTCATCAAAGGAGGGGTTGAAGGAAAAGGGCATGTGGGCCGGGATCTGGTAAACGTCATCCAGGACCACCGACTCCCCGGTGTTGGCCGCGTATCCGGCCAGGGACTGGTTGTTGATCTCCAGGGTGTGGCTGGAATAGATATATTTGTTGCTGGGGGTGGTGAACAGGGTGTCGTTGTGGATGTTCCTGAAATTGAGGACGTTGTTTTCCACCAGGAAGATGGAGCCGGCATCGGCGCGGGTGAGGTGGCGGGCGTCCAGGAGAACCCGGTCGAGGAGCGCGTCCAGGTCCTTGATGTGGCCGGATTCCTCCACAGTATTCAAAATTCGTCTTAGGGTGTCCTGGTCATCCTTGAAATGCATATCCGCCTCGTGGGTTGCTTATCGCCACAACATGGCTTTTCCCTGATTTCTAAGGAATTACTTTCACCGGGAAATATCCACCGGCGCGCCGTTCTGCTCCTCCACGGCCCGGAGGAAGCGGGGCCAGTTGATCTTGTCCGCCAGTCCCTTATCCATCATGCGTTTAATGGCATACTGGAGCATATGGGGAATCTTGAAGTAAATATCTTCGTGCACTTCCACGAAGACGCGGCCGTTAAGAAAGCCGAACTTCACCGGTTCGTAAACGATTTCCACCGGGGTGCCCACGGGGGTAATGCCAAACAGCTCCTTGATGTCTTCCGGATAGTGGCGGATGCAGCCGTGGCTCACCAGGCGGCCCACCCCCATGGGCGCGTGGGTGCCGTGGAGGCCGTAGTGGGACAGGCCCAGCCAGTGGGTTCCCAGGGGATTTTCCTCCCCCGGGGGCATGTAGGATTTCTCGTATTTCCACTGGAGGCTCTTGGGGATGCGCCAGCCCGGGTTCTCGGCCTTCATCTGCACCCGGAACTTGCCGAACGGGGTCTTGTAGTCCAGCACCCCGATGCCGATGGGGAAGGTGCGCACTTCATTTTTCTCCGGGAAAAAGCGGTAGCCCCGGAGTTCCGCCACATTGATGAGGTAGCCGGGATAGCTGCTCCTATCCGGTATGATCCAGCGGGTGGGGATGGCGAGGTCCGTGTCCCAGGGGAGATAAAAATGGTCCAGGGCGCGGTGGAAGCGGGCCAGCTCCCAGAAACCCAGGTCATACTGGCGGGCGATCTGGTACAGGTTCTCATAGCGCACGAGATGGTGGGTCTGAAATTCCCCCACCACCGTGGCCGCCTGGGAGTCAACGCCGGAGCCCTGGGGCAGCCGGTAGTTGAACGGCCCCGCGGCCCAGGCTGCGGTTTGAGCCGAGAATATCGCCAGGGAAAAAAATCCCAGGAGTTTCAGAATGATTGACATGCGAACAATTTTATATAAAAAACCAGAGAGAAAGTAACCCTAAATGTGAAAGATAATCATTCCCCGCCATTGGCAAATATGGAAATCTGCCGGGGAGATAACTTTGATTGACAAAGTTTATCAGCCTGTTAATTTGTATCAAATGAATTATCGCAAATCCCCCCCAAAGGCGCTGCTCTATTGTTAAAGCCATGATCCTGGACGCGCACACCCACGTTTTCCCCCCGGAATTCTGCCGCCGGCGGGAGGACTTTTTCTCCGACGAGCCGGGTTTCCGGCTCCTGTATGACTCCCCCAAGTCCAAAATGCTGGGGCCGGAAGAGCTGGTAAAGGGCCTGGACGAAGAAGGCCTGGACGCCGCGGTGGTCCTGGGGTTTCCCTGGCGTAAGGAGAAAAATTGGCGGCGCCACAACGAGGTGATCCTGGAGGCCATGCGCCGCTGGCCCCGGCGCCTCATGGGCTTTTGCGCCGCGAACCCCCGGTTTCCCGGGGCGGTCCAGGAGGTGGAGCGCTGCCTGGCCGCGGGGGCCCGGGGGGTGGGGGAGCTGGCTTTTTACCTGACGGACCGGAGCGAAGACCTGACGGCCCTGCTGGCGCCCCTGGCCGAGCTCTGCCACCACTACCAGGCGCCCCTCCTCCTACATGCCACCGACCGGGCCGGGGCGGAGTACCCGGGGCGGATGCTGACGCCCCTGGCCGCGGTTTATCAAGCCATCAAGGCCTTCCCGGAAACCACCTGGATATTGGCCCATTGGGGCGGGAGGCTCCCCTTTTACGGGCTGCTGAAAAAAGAAGCCCCGGAAGTCCTGCGCCACGTCTATTACGACACCGCCGCGTCCCCCTTCATTTACCGCCCGGTGATCTACCGGGTGGTGGCGGACATGGTGGGCCCGGAAAAGATCCTCTTCGGCAGCGACTACCCCCTCCTGGGCCTGAAGCGCTACCTGGACGACATGGACGAAGCCGGATTGCCTGATGACTGGAAAGAAATGATTTTGGGGAAAAATTTGGCGAGGTTGATGAAATGGGAGGTGTAGCGGGCAGCTTTCGGCTTTTTATTTTTTTGCTTGAAATTCTTTTGGGAAGGCGATAGAATTGACCTAAATATAAGGTCACTTGAATTAATTATGGGGTCATGTGATCTATCTATTAGGTCTTTTAAATGTTGGAATCATTGTTTGGATCAATCAATAGTGAGCGAGTACTCCTTTTCCTTTATGCCAGGAGGGAAGGATACGCCCGCGAAATAGCAAGATTTTACCACACCGGTCTAAGCCCTATCCAAAAGCAGCTTGAAAAGCTGGAAGCCAATGGAGTCTTATCCAGTCGTCTTGCCGGCAGGACTCGTCTGTATTCATTCAATCCCAGATATCCCTTTAAACCGGAGATCGAAAACCTTCTTAAAAAGGCTTTAACTTTTTACCCTCCAGCAGACCGTGATGCGCTTTTAATGAATAGACGCAGGCCCAGGAGGAGTGGCAAGCCGTTGTGAAGCCAATCAAAGATATGTCAACGGGGGAACTGGCAGCTTTCGTAAGCAGTCATCTCAAACGCCATGGGATCGAGGTAGTACTATCCGGGGGAAGTTGTGTATCCATTTACACCCATAACAAATATAGCTCTCTAGATCTTGATTTTATTGAAATCGGCCATGTAGGGAGAAGGAAATTAAAAAAGGCACTGTTGGAAATAGGATTTCATGAAGTAAATAAGTACTTTATAAATACTGAAACAGATTTTTTCTTGGAATTCCCTTCAGGCCCGCTTTCTATCGGAGAAGAACCTGTAAAGGAAATTGTCACCCTATCCTTCCCTACAGGTCAACTGAGGATTATTTCTCCCACTGATTGCGTTAAAGACAGACTGGCCGCTTATTATCACTGGGGAGACCGACAAAGTTTAGAACAAGCAGTTTTGGTTGCCAAAGATAATAAAATCAACCTAAATGAACTAGAACGGTGGTCTGAAGTCGAAGGTAAGCTTGCAATATTTCATCAAATAAAGGATCGCTTTATTGAAGCGGATTAATAATAAACTCAGATATGACCTCTGAAAGCTGACAGGTTCTTACTTCTAACAAAGGAACCCATATTGGAATATACCTCTGACGTATTGGTAATCGGCTCGGGGCTGGCGGGGTTGAGTTATGCCCTGAAGATGGCCGAAGTCGCCACGGTGAACATCATCACCAAGCGGGGGCTGACGGAGAGCTCCACCCGCCTGGCCCAGGGGGGCATCGCGGCGGTGCTGGGGCCCGACGACCGCTTCGAATATCACATCCAGGACACCCTCACCGTGGGCGAGGGCCTGTGCCATCCGGA
>VGSO01000064.1 GCA_016874945.1 Deltaproteobacteria bacterium | reverse complement strand
CAAATGTCTTAATTGCGCTGGATTGTTATTACTCATTTAGGAGAAAAAAATGAGCCTAATGAGCGAATACATCAAAAAAATAGAAAAAGAAGGTTGGACTGTCAGTAGATTTGAAGAGGAATTAGTTAATTTAATTAAGAAATATAATCAAATTAGGAATAGTTATCTTTTAATTTATGCCACCGCTGGAGATAAGCCAATTGACCAGAAAATGATTATGCAGGATGATTACTATATTATCCACGATTTACTCAAAGACAGGCCAGAAAATAATTTAGATGTATTCATCGAGACATTAGGAGGAAGTGGGGAGGTTGTCGAAGAGATAGTGGGATTTTTCCACGGAAAATTTGATACTATTTCCTTTATAATTGCGGGACAGGCCAAGAGTGCTGGTACTATTATGGCGTTATCTGGCCATGAGATTTACATGACCGAAACCGGTAGCCTTGGCCCAATAGATGCACAGGTCAAACTTGGCAGGTCACGAATTTCAGCCTCTGATTATGTGGATTGGATTGAACAGAAAAAAACGGAAGCTGAAAAAACTGGGAAACTTAATCCTTTTGATGCCATCATGATAGCTCAAATTACCCCAGGAGAATTATATGGAATAGTTCATAGTTTACAATACGCAAAAGATTTAGTCATTGATTGGATTCCGAAATATAAGTTTAAAAATTGGATTACAACTGAAACTAGAAAAATAGCCGTCACTGATGAAATGAAGAAGGCTCGGGCTAAGGAAATCGCTGACAAACTAATTGAGCGTGAAACATGGCGAACTCATGGGAGACCTATCAAAATAAACGATTTGCAAGAGCTCTTAAAAATTAACCGCATTGAGGACGATCCTAAGCTAAGTGAAGTTGTGTTTAAGATTCATACTGTAATAAGATTTCTCTTTGAAAGAAGCACGGTTTTTAAGATTTTTGCCATCGCCGACGAGAAGATTTTTAGGCATTTTCACCCCCCAATTGTTCAACCCGCTCCCGGTCCAGGAATGGCTCCTCAACAGGCTGACGTTGTAGTGATTGATCATAGTTGCAATAATTGTGGCAAAATGCACAAATTATATGCTAAATTAAAAAAAGAACCGAAAATAGATTTTGACATGAAGGCTCAGGGAAGAACGCCTTTGCCTGTGAATAACTTGATAACCTGCCCTTGTGGTGTCAAAATTGATTTAACACCCGTAAGACGGGATATAGAGGCCAACTTAGGGAAAAAGTTGGTTTTTTGAGGAGGAAATTATCCATGAAAAAATTGCATGGCCACAAACGGAAACAAGAAGAAAAGCATAAATCTCTTGTGAAATTTCTTGAAAGAACTAAAAAAGGAGAATATGCCGAAATAACACCAGGTTACATTACTTATGGTCGTCTCCCTGATTATACAATTACTGACTACGAAGAAGAAACCTATATATTTTCTTATTCATAAGGCTGTCTTAGCCTAAAGATTCTTCTTAGCCCTGACAAATTTGTCAGGGCTGTTTAATTTTGAGGTTTCGATTGAAATGTGTTCTCCCTGTAAGAAAATTTTTGACAGAAAAATCAGAAATTGCCCGATTTTCACTCCCCGGTTTGCCTGACATAGTAGATAGTCGGTAGAATACCCCGCGGGCGGGGCGGACTGCCGTGCGGCTTCGGCCTGTCAGCCATAGCAAATCTTCTTATACGAGAATTTTTCCCCGGTCGCAGGGCGGTTCGCGAACCGCCACAATTGAATTCATTGAATTAGGCAAATAAGTTACACTATTCCAACCTTATAATGGATCATCCCGCAAAAGCGAGGTAGCCCTATGTGCGATCCCTTGAAAATGGCGCAGCTTCAAGAAGCCAAGGCCAAGTATGACGAGAAAGTGTCCAAGGTCCTGACCAAGATGCCGGAGCGCCAGGCCGAATTCCTCAACACCTCCGGCATTCCCGTGGAGCGGGTTTACACGCCCCTGGACCTGGAAGGCTTCGACTACCTGGAAAAGCTGGGCTTGCCCGGCCAGTATCCCTATACCCGGGCGGTGCAGCCCACCGCCTATCGGGGCCGCTACTGGACCATGCGCCAGTACGCCGGTTTCGGCAGCGCCGAAGAGACCAACGAGCGCTACCATTTTCTGCTCAAGTCCGGGCAGACGGGCCTTTCCGTCGCCTTTGACCTGCCCACCCAGATAGGCTTCGACTCGGACGCCCCCCTGGCCCAGGGCGAGGTGGGCAAGGTGGGGGTGGCCATCGACTCCCTGTGGGACATAGAGCGCCTCTTCCAGGGCATCCCCCTGGACCAGGTGTCCACCTCCATGACCATCAACAGCCCGTGCGCGGTGATCCTGGCCATGTACCTGGCAATGGCGGAAAAACAGGGCGTCCCCTTTGACCAGCTCCGGGGCACGGTGCAAAACGACATCCTGAAGGAATACCCGGCCCGGGGCACTTATATCTTCGGCCCCCGGCCCTCCATGCGCCTCATTACCGACATCTTCGAGTTCTGCACCAAGGAAGTGCCCCAGTGGAACACCATCAGCATCAGCGGCTACCACATCCGGGAGGCCGGGTCCACCGCGGTGCAGGAAGTGGCCTTCACCCTGGCCAACGGCATCGCGTACGTGGATGCGGCCATCAAGGCGGGCATGGGGGTGGACGAGTTCGGCCCCCGGCTCTCTTTTTTCTTCAACTCCCACTCGGATTTCCTGGAAGAGGTGGCCAAGTTCCGGGCCGCCCGGCGCCTGTGGGCCAAGATCATGAAGGAGCGCTTCGGGGCCAAGGACCCCCGCTCCCTGATGCTCCGCTTCCACACCCAGACCGCGGGGTGCAGCCTCACCGCCCAGCAGCCCCTGAACAACATCATGCGCACCGCCTTCGAGGCCCTGAGCGCGGTCCTGGGCGGCACCCAGTCCCTGCACACCAACTCCTTCGACGAGGCCCTGGCCTTGCCCTCGGAACTGGCGGTGCAGGTGGCGCTCCGCACCCAGCAAGTCATTGCCTATGAGACCAACGTTTGCGACACGGTGGATCCCCTGGCCGGCTCTTATTACATCGAATACCTCACCGACCAGATCGAGGCCCGGGCCCAGGACTACATCGACCAGATCGACCGCATGGGCGGCGCGGTGGCGGCCATCGAAAAGGGCTTCATCCAGAAGGAAATCGCCGCCAGCGCCTACAAGTTCCAGCGGGAAGTGGAGGCCAAACAACGCACCATCGTGGGCCTGAACCGCTTTGAGGCGAAGGAGGAAGGCAAGCCCCCGGATCTGCTCAAAGTAGACCCCGCGGTGGGCGACAAGCAGGTGGCCCGCTTGAATGAACTAAAGAGCACCCGGGACAACGCCTCGGTCAGCCAGACCTTGGCAGAACTGAAGGCCGCCGCGGAAGGGGACGCCAACCTGATGCACCCCATCCTCCAGGCGGTGAAGGCCCTGGCCACCCTGGGCGAAATCTGCGACACTTTGCGCGGCGTCTTCGGCGAATACGAAGCCGCGGCGCTGGTGTAGTTGGCAGTTGACAGTTAACAGCAGTCAGTGGTCGAAATATTTGCAACGGATCACCGAAAACCAAGAACTGTCAACCGTGAACTGTGAACTGTGAACTGTGAACTAATCAAGGAGACCACGATATGCCGGAAGAGAGGAAGATCAGGGTATTGGCAGCCAAGCCCGGGTTGGACGGTCACGACCGGGGGATCAAGGTCATCTGCGCCGCCTTGCGGGATGGCGGTATGGAGGTGATATATACTGGGCTGCGGCAGACGCCGGAGCAGATCGTCGCCGCGGCCGTGCAGGAGGACGCGGACGTCATTGCCATGAGCGTGCTCTCCGGGGCGCACAATTATCTTTTTCCCCGGGTTATGGAACTGGTCCGGGAAAAGGGCATCTCCGACGTCCTGGTCATGGGCGGCGGCATCATCCCCGAAGAGGACATCCCGGCGCTTAAGACTGCGGGCATCGCCGCCATTTACGGACCCGGCACCGACACCCGGGACATCGTCGCCTTCATCCGGGAACACGTCCGTAAGCGGTAGTTAAGCCATTTTTCACTCAAGGAGGCCGTTCTTCTGGGATCGGCGTCCTTATGCTTGATGGATTTTACCGAAGACCGAAGACCGAAGACCGGAGATAACATGAGCGTTTTAGTGGATAAATCAACCCGTGTGGTGGTGCAGGGCATCACCGGCAAGGAAGGCTCTTTTCACGCCCGGGCCTGCCGGGATTACGGCACCCAGGTGGTGGCCGGGGTGACGCCGGGCAAGGGCGGCCAAAAAATGGATGACATCCCGGTGTTCAACACCGTGGCCCAGGCGGTGCAAGACACCGGGGCCAACACCTCCCTGATTTTTGTCCCTCCGCCCTTTGCCGCGGACGCCATCCTGGAGGCCGCGGCCGCGGGATGCCGGGTCATCGTCTGCATCACCGAGGGGATTCCCACCCTGGAAATGGTCAAGGTGATGGAAGCCCTGAAGGACACCGGCATCCGTCTCATCGGCCCCAACTGCCCGGGCATTATCTCCCCGGGCCAGGCCAAGGTGGGGATCATGCCGGGCCACATCCACCAGGAAGGGCCCATCGGCTTGGTGTCCCGCAGCGGCACCCTGACCTATGAAGCGGTGTACCAGCTGACCGTCCTGGGTTTGGGCCAATCCACCTGTGTGGGCATCGGCGGCGACCCCATTATCGGCACCAACTTTATTGATATGCTCAGGCTCTTCCAGACCGACCCCCAGACCGAGGGGGTGGTGCTCATCGGGGAAATCGGCGGCTCCGCCGAAGAAGAGGCCGCGGCTTTTGTTAAGGCCCACCTCACCAAGCCGGTGGTGGCCTTCATCGCGGGGCAGACCGCGCCCGAAGGCAAGCGCATGGGCCACGCCGGAGCCATCATTTCCGGCTCCAGCGGCAAGGCCTCGGACAAAATCGCGGCCCTCACCGCCGCGGGGGTGACCGTGGCCGCCACCATCGCCGAGTTGGGCGAGATCGTTAAAAAGGTAATGGGGAAGTGAAGACGGTTTTCGGTTTTCGGTTTCCGGTTTTCGGTTAAAAGAAAAAAAGAGCCAATTGGTGACTTAAAGGGGCGGGGTTTCCCCGCCCTTTTTAATGGCGGCAAATTTCCGCGGAATAGTTGCAACCCCGGCGAAAATAAGCGAAATTATACCAGGTTGCATTCCAGAAAATCATGGATAATTTAAAATCCCAGGTTCTTTTAACTAGAAACTCGAAACTTAAAACTCGAAACTCCTAACGAGGGAAACATGCCCCATCATACTGAACCCGGAAAAGTAACGGGCAGCGCCGCCAGGGGCCTTACCGTTCCGGACCGGCCCATCGTGCTGTTCATCGAAGGCGACGGCACCGGCCCGGACATCTGGCGCGCCGCCCAGCCGGTACTGGACGCGGCGGTGGCCAAGGCTTACGGCGGCGGGAAAGAAATCGCCTGGCAGGAAATCCTGGCCGGGGAAAAGGCCTTTAAACGCACGGGTAGCTACCTGCCGGTGGAAAGTTTGACCGCGCTCCGGGAATATCGGGTGGCCCTCAAAGGCCCCCTCACCACTCCCATCGGCGGCGGTTTCCGGTCCCTTAACGTCACCCTGCGCCAGGTGCTGGACCTGTACGCCTGTATCCGTCCGGTGCGCTACTATGCCGGGGTGCCCAGCCCTTTAAAGGAACCGGAAAAGATCGATATGTGCGTTTTCCGGGAAAATACCGAAGACGTGTACGCCGGCATTGAATGGGAAGCCCACAGCCCAGAGGCCCAGCGTCTCATTCAATTCCTCAACGCCGAACTGGGCTGCCACGTGGACCCGGCCGCGGCCATCGGCATCAAGCCCATGACCGAACGGTGCAGCAAGCGCCTTATCCGCATGGCCCTGAAATTCGCCCTGAACCAGGGCCGGGCCTCCGTCACCCTGATGCACAAGGGGAACATCATGAAATATACCGAGGGCGCCTTCCAGAATTGGGGCTATGAAGTCGCCCTGGAATTCGGCGACCGGGTGGTGTCCGAAGCCGAAATGGCCGCCCGCCACCAGGGGAAGCTCCCTCCGGGGAAAACCCTGCTCAAAGACCGCCTGGCGGACAACCTCTTCCAGCAGGTGTTGCTCCGGCCCGACGAGTACCAGGTCATCGCCACCCCCAACTTGAACGGCGACTACATCTCCGACGCCCTGGCGGCCCAGGTGGGGGGTCTGGGGATGGCCCCCGGGGCCAACATCGGGGACGAGTGCGCCATTTTCGAGGCCACCCACGGCAGCGCCCCCAAGTATGCCGGCCAGGACAAGGTCAACCCTTGCTCCGTTATCCTTTCGGGGGCCCTGCTGCTGGAATACCTGGGCTGGCAGGAGGCGGCGGCGCTCATCCACCAGGCCCTGCCCCGGACCCTGCAATCCGGCGTGGCCACCTACGACCTGGCCCGCCTCCTCCCCGGCGCCCGGGAAGTCTCCTGCTCCGGCTTCGGCCAGGCGCTGATTGAGAATATGGGGTAATATTTGGGGAAGGGGGCTAATACCGTTTTCGGTTTTCGGTTTTCGGTTAGGAAAACCTGGAATACCAATAAGTTACAAATTGTATTTGTTGCATTTGAAAGGGAATCAAGTATAATTGGGGAAGGGGGCCAACTAACCGGCAGGGGAAAACTCCCATAGCCGAGAGTTTGTCATTCTGATACCAAGGTGCATTCAAAAGGCTATTGTCGTAGGGGCGCAATTTATTGCGCCCGTAATGGCGGGCGTGATAAATCACGCCCCAATTTGCCGTTTGGTTGCGACTTGGTATGAGTGAAGCGATGACACTCGCAGCCATGAAAATGGCGAGATGATCCGCATATCCCGATTACCTGCGCTTTCCCTTCTTCTCCCACGCCATCCGAAGCTGCAAGGCATTGGCGCCTTTTTCGTAAATGGAATCGGGAAGTAGGGACGCCAGTTTTCTTACGGGATGGCTCCCCAGGAGGCGGAACACCCACCCGGGAATCTTCTGCAGTTGGGGGTGCAGCCGGGCAAGGCGCAGCCACAGGACGAGGAAGGTTTCGTAGTTCTTCTGATACCTTATGGAACTCCCGGTGTACGACCGGAAGATCCCTTCGTCCGCCTCCTTAATCAAGCCGTCCTTTACGGCGCGGTCGTAAATGGGCGTACCCGGATAAAAGGATAAATAGAACAGATTCGGTTTAAAGCGCCGCGGGAGATTCAGCAGGTAGTTATAGGTTTGGATTATGTCATCTTTAGTCTCATAGGGATTGTCAATGATAAAGTCCACGATAACCGTAAGATCCCTCGTATCCACATAAGGAGCGATCTCCTGGATGACGCTGTTGGTCTTTTCCAGAGAGATTTTTCTATTATAGACTTCCGTAACCACCCGTTGGCTTCCCGACTGGACCCCCAGGTTAAACGTGGTCAAGCCGCTGTCCAACAGGAGTTCTATTTTATCTTTACTATAGGTTCGGGGGCTGGCGGCGGCGCCGAAAGGCAGGCCGATTTCCTTCCGGTACCGCACCGCAAAGGCTTCCAGCTGCTTATAGGGTCTGGCCAGGAAATCATCGTCGCCGAACACAATGAATTCCACGAAAGGCAGGACGGCCAGGGTGTGCTTGATCTCGGCAATGAGGCGATGGACGCTGTAAAACCGCATCACGTTCTTGCCAAACATTGACACATACCGGCAATTGTTGCAGTAAGAGCATTCGTGGGGACAGCCCCGGGAGGTGAGAAAGTAGAGGGTGGGCACATAAAAAGGATATTGTTGGGTAAGCGTTTTGACCTTATCCATGGTCAGGGGCAGCAATTCGCCATCCAACAGGAATTGGTCATCCAGGCCGTAGTCGTAATAAGGCAGGCTGTCTAAATCGGAAAAAGGGGGCAACACCGGGTTGGCGACATAAGAGCCGTTCACCCTGAAAGCCATATTGGGGATATTTAGGTAATCCTGGCCGGCAGCCAAGCGGTTCACCAACTCCACGACGGCCTCATCGCCCTCGGAGAAGCAGACGGCGTCGGCGTACTTGAGGCTCAATTCCGGGGTGGCGATGCAGTGGGGCCCCCCCCAAACCACTTTTAGTCCTGGAAATCTTTGATGAATCAGATCGGTGATCCGAATGGCCCTGCCGAAGTAATTACTGTACACCGCCATCATCACCAGATCAGTGTTTTTTAAAATGTCACCCAATCTTTCCAATTCGTGCAGTTCATAGTCGGGTTCCCGTCGGGCCAGATACACGTTCGTCACCCGGTGTCCGGCTTTTTTAAGAAGCGATGATATCAGTCGAATGCCATCACATGCGAGTCTGCCGCTCACACTGATTAAAGTGACATCCATGTCGAATTTCCCTTTCGTCTTGGAGAATCTCTTACCCAGGCTTCCATGCCCTTCAGGTCATGACAACATCCGCGATCCCGCCCCGCCGAGGCCGCCTTTGCCCCCCATGGTTGGTTGAGCCTCTTTTTCTGGAGGCCATCATCGCATAGGTTAGTCGAAATAAACCTTTTTCGCAAGATTACCGGCTTGCCAGGCCGCATTACCGAATACCTCGGCACAAATTCGGCATATTGGTTGATTCGTCGCCATATTTTCTCATTTCCAATGAAATATGAAAAAATGGTTTGACTTTGTTTATCTTTTATTTAACGATGATTTAGAAAATAATAATTCCAGGTAGTCTGATGAATTTTGGGGATGTGGGGAGAATCTGCCTCAATGGGGAGATTGAGGAGATTTGCCAGAATTGTCCGTGGCTGGAATGGGATGCCCTGCGCCAGCAGTGCAATAATTGCCATTATCCCTTCTGTCCGCTTGGCCGGGACAAGCTGCTGAGCGAAGGCAGCCAGGTTCGGGGGAACCTGGGCGCTGCGGTTAGCGTTGCGCTTGAGCCCGCAGTCGCCGGCTTAGAAGGTCGGCTTGCCGTAAAGGGACCGGGATCCGGTACCGCCTGACACAGCCCATAGTGATGCCCCGGGCCTCTTCCAGGGTGATGCGATGCCCCGGGGAGAGGTAGAGGGGTTTTCTATTTTCTGCCGTCCGCAGAATCAAACCCACCACCTTGCCTTGCCAGATTAACGGACTGGATGCCCCGGCGCGCCCGTCCGGCTCATCTCCCTGGCCCACCAGCCGGGATTTGGCCACCCCGACGGTGGGCAGGTCCAGGGCCAGCCCCAGGTGCGCCGCCAGCCCCAGGCCCCGGGGATGGGCGATGCCCTGGCCGTCCACCAGGAGCACGTCCGGCGGATGCTGCAATTTCTCAAAGACTGCCACCAGAATGGGCACTTCGCGGAAGCTCAGGAGCCCGGTGCGGTACGGGAAGGGGCAATCTCCCGCCAGGCCCGCCTCTTCCACCAGCTCCAGCTCGGGGTAGCGATAAACCGCGATGGCGCCGAAAATGCGGTGGTCCTCTTTGTCGCAGATGGCGTCCGCGCCCCCCACCAGACGGGGCGGCCGGGGCAGCGGGGTCAACAGCACCCGATGGCGCAGGACCTCCTGGAGGGCTATCGCCTCCTGATAAGTATGGGGCCAGGAATGGGATAAAAGCATAATCCATAATCCACAGATTACACAGATTGGCACGGATTTCATACAGTTCTCGTTCCCAAGTTAAGCCTGGGAACGAGAATTTTTTTAATTCTGTGAAATCGGTGTAATCTGTGGATTATTTAACCAGCTCCACGCTGTACATAAACGCCCCGTCCCGTTTAACCAGCCGGCCGTCGCGGTTCTCCAGAATCCAGCCGCTGGCCCCCCGGCCGCCGAAGGGCAGGCGCAGGGGGGTGAAGAGAAAATCGGGGTTGTCATAGACCATGCCGAAGTTGGCGGCGAATTGCTCCCGGGCGCCGGCCGGCGGGGTCCCGAAAAAGGCCACCAGGAAGGGGTAGCGGCTCTGAAGCGCCTGGGCCGCGGCCTCCTCATCATCGGCCACCGGGCACAGGGCCAGAAACGGACCGAACAGCTCCACATCGGGAGGCCCGGTGGTCTCCACCAGGAACGGCCCCTGCCACTCCCCGGCGCGGCGGTAAGGCCACAAGAATTCAGCTTCGCCAAGGACTTCCAAAAACCGGTCCAACAGCGCCCGGGTCCGGGCCACCTTGAGGGGGCCGATCCAGGTCCCGGGGTCCCGGGGATCGCCCACTTTGATTTCCGGCATCATGGCCAGGATCCGCTTTTGGGCCTCGGGATAAAGATCCCGGTGGATGTAAGCCCTCTTAATGCAGGTGCAGTACTGGCCCCCGTTCAAAAAAGCCCGGCGCACCATGAAGGGCACCGCGGCGTCCAGGGGCGCGTCCTTAAACAGGATCAACGGCGGCAGCCCGCTGGGCCCGGCAAAGATGAGCTTGTCAAAGGCCGGGGCTTTTTCGGCGTAGGCCGCCCCCACCTCGCCGCCCCCGGAGATGAAGAAGACCCGGACTTCCGGGTCCCGGACGCAGTCTTCCCCGAAGCCGCGGTTGTCCCCTTCCGTCACCGCCTCAAACTCCGGGAAAGGCGCCACCACCTCCGCCAGCAGCCGGGCCGCCCGGGGGGTCTGGGAAGACAGGCTGAACCGGAAACGGTTGCCTCCCAGGATGGCGGAGCCGCCCACCCGGGCCAGCATGACCGGCGGGGCGTCGTAGGGAAAGATGGCGGCCACCGTGCCGTAGGGGGCTTTGCCGGCGACGTTGGGGACTTCCACCTCCAGGGTCTTAAGGTAGTCTGCGGCCAAGTCCACTTCGATACCGGCGATGGCGGAGGGCGCGCCCATGTCCGCGCCGGCCGCGGCCACCAGGTCCCCCCGCCGGCGGATCAGCCGCTCCGCCAATTCCTGCAGTAGTTCCAACCGCGCTTTGAGTTCCAGCATCTTTCTCTTTAGGTCAGCTTCGAAAAGTTTTGCGTTTCGAGTTTCAAGTTTCGAGTTTTGAGTTTTGTCCGCCCCGAAAGTACTCACATTGCACAGGCTGGAAAGCCTGTGCTACTGAATCCGAGTTTCTGGTTTTTTCAACAAGAATTCGTTGTTAACCTACTGATTTAGGAAAGGAAATGGTGGGCAGTGCCCACCCTGCATTTTTCCTTGGCGCCCTTTGCGCCTTGGCGAGAAATAATATCATTTGGTTGCGGCAAAAGGCCGCGATGTGCTACCAATACTTTTCACGATTTTGAGTGAGCCAAAGGCTCATGAATGTCTATTTCCCAAGCTCCTGCTTGGTTTTCTCTAAAATATCATAATTGATAAGCTATGGCGCAAG
>VGSO01000063.1 GCA_016874945.1 Deltaproteobacteria bacterium | reverse complement strand
TCCGCCTCTATGACCGGAGCCTCCAGTACGTGCTCCGGCGCCGCCGGGCCACCATGGTGTTTTCCGGGCTGTTGCTGGTGGCCGCGGTGTACCTTTTCGGTTATATCTCCAAGGGCTTTCTCCCCAACGAAGATACGGGGACCATATTCATCTTCACCGAGGCCGCCCAGGGGATTTCCTTCGATTCCATGGTGCGCCACCAAAAGGCCCTGGCCGAGATAGTGAGCCAGGAACCCACCGTGGATAACTTCATGTCCGCGGTGGGGGCCGGCGGCCCCAACGTGGCGGGCAACTCCGGCCGCCTGTTCTTGCGCCTCAAACCCCGGGACCAGCGGGACCTGAGCGTGGACCAACTCATTGAGAAGCTGCGGCCCCGGCTGAATTCGGTGCCCGGCATCCAGGCGTTCTTGCAGAACCTCCCTCCCATCCGCTTCGGGGGCATGCTCACCAAGAGCCTCTACCAGCTTACGCTGCAAAGTCCCGATACTGAGGAGCTTTACAAATACGCGCCCCTGCTGGAGGCCCGGATGCGGGCTTTGCCCGGACTCCAGGATGTGACCAGCGACCTCCAAATCAAAAATCCCCAGGTGACGGTGGATATTGAACGGGACCAGGCCGCGGCCCTGGGGGTCACGGCTCACCAGGTGGAGGACGCCCTTTACAACGCCTACGGCTCCCGGCAGATCTCCACCATTTACGCGCCCAACAACCAGTACAAGGTCATTTTGGAGCTGGAGCCCCGGTATCAGATGGACCCGGAAGCGCTTCCCTGGCTGTACATCCGGTCGGCCGGCGGCCAACTGGTGCCTCTCAACGTGGTGGCCAACCTCAAGTCCACGGTGGGGCCCCTTACGGTGAACCACCTGGGACAGCTCCCGGCGGTGACCCTTTCCTTTAACCTCAAACCTGGGGCCTCCCTGGGAGATGCCGTGAACGAGGTGGAAAGGCTCTCCCGGGAAATCCTGCCGGCTGGCATCACCACCAGCTTCCAGGGTGCGGCCCAGGCCTTCCAGGCCTCCTTCCAGGGTCTGTGGGTGCTGCTCATCATGAGCATCCTGGTGATTTACATTATCCTGGGCATCCTCTATGAGAGCTTCATCCACCCCTTGACCATCTTGTCGGGTCTGCCGTCCGCCGGGTTCGGGGCATTGGTCACCCTGCTGATCTTCCGCAGCGACCTGAACCTTTACGCCTTCGTGGGGGTCATCATGCTGGTGGGCATCGTCAAGAAAAACGCCATCATGATGATCGACTTTGCCCTCGAGGCCCAGCGGGGAGAAGGGAAAAGCCCGCTGGAGGCCATCTACCAGGGCTGCCTCATCCGCTTCCGGCCCATCATGATGACCACCATGGCGGCCCTGATGGGGGCGCTCCCCATCGCCCTGGGTTTCGGGGCCGGGGCCGAGGCCCGGCGGCCCCTGGGCCTGGCGGTGGTGGGGGGCTTGCTGGTCTCCCAACTCCTCACCCTCTACATCACCCCGGTTTTTTACCTTTACATGGAGTCCTTCAGGCAGAAGGCCGCGAGAGTTTTCCGGAAAAGGGAGGTCAGGGAGGCTGCCCCCCTCGGTTAAATTTTTGAACCCGCCTTAAAAGATTCTTGACATCCCCCTCAGAAATTCGGGACTTGTTCCTCCGCCCGGTTTTTCCTGTTTTATACCAAGTCGCAACCAAACGGCAAATTGAAGGGGCGTGATTTATCACGCCCGCCTTTACGGGCGCAATAAATTGCGCCCCTACGACAATAGCCTTTTGAATGCACCTTGGTATTAGGCGGACTTAAGCTAATATCTTCCGTCACCTTCAAACGGGCTATACACGGTGCCCCAAGGGTTGCCGCGAAAGTCTTCAAGGGGCGGTTCGCACGCCGCCCCTACCAGGATTTTCATTTTCGGCGGTGGCCAATTCCTTCAGGCCATGACTATTTATCCTGCGCCGGCACAGGCTGGATGCCGGCTCCCAAATCCCTCCTGGCCTTTAATGCTAATTTGACGTCAAAGATAGAGTTTTGATAAATATTCAGATTCATCGCTTCTGAATCCAAATTTTGAAGCCATTAGCTTTATGTGGCAATCGGATTTAAAAAATGGGCTTAGTGGATAACATTGGCCGGAGGCGGGCACAGAGGCCCGCCCCACCAAGACAAGCAACCATTACTCTATGTTTGACATCAAATTAGTATGAGAATCACTCCTATCCGGTTGGAGTGGATGTTATTCGTGAACTGAATGGAGCGCTACCAACACAATCACGCGGAACCAGGGGGTATTGGGTTGCCCCATTGGTTTTACAGATGACGCCGTTGCCTTTGGCAGGGATCGTGGCATTGTGCTATGGGATCGTCACTAACAACTATAATATCTATCCGCGCTTCGCCAACAAGAATCTCTGATATTAAGTTTATATGCTCAAGCCCGGGTGTCACAAGCCTTGTCGTGAGCCTGTCGCAAGTTGTGTCGCAAGATTGTCGCAAGTTAAGTTTACCACTTGATCCGGTAAATCAACTAGTTGGTAGCGCCTTCCGAGAGCAGCACAATGATTCTGCTTCCTGGGCGCGACCTGTTTTCCGGTAGAGCTCCGCCATGTTCTCAAGGCACTTGGCTACATAAGGATCTTCCGTGGGCCGTGGGCCTTCTCCAAGATCGCCAGCAGACAAATAGGGACAAATAGGGACAGACAATAATAATCGTTAATAGTGCCTGTCACTATTTTCTCACAGCCATACATGGACAGAAATTCGGTACGGCAGGCTTCGCACCGATAGAGCTTACGTTTCGGAAGCCGCCGCATCCAGTCTCTGCGGCTTATCCGCCGAACCTTCCCCTCCCGGCAACTAGGGCAAAAATTACCCTGGTCCATTTTTGCCATGATGATGAGCTTTGCTATGATTGGGCTGTCTCCAGGGGAACAGCGGCAAGGGGCGATTCGTCTTCCATAAACCGGACCAGGCGGCTCATGGCCTCATTATAAGCCGAGATTATGTGGCCACCTTAGCCTCCGCAAGGGGAAAAATGGTTTAGATGGCAGCCTCCGCCTCTTGAATCTTCGTTACCAGAACCGGGCACTTAACCGTGCCGATCACCCGCTCCGCTACACTTCCCATGAACAGACGGGCTAAGCCCGACCGACCGTGGCTACCCAGAACAATCAAATCGACCTTTTCATCCTGGGCGGATTGGATGATCTGTTCAAATGGACGACCTTGAGGTAATAAAGGTTGTAACCTTATATTATGCCGTGCAGCGGAGGCTTCCAGGTGTTGCAGGAGCATTTGGCATTCTAATTTAAGAGATTCATCCCGGGCCACCGACACGGCAATCACTTCTGAGCCGGCCCTTTTCGCCAACATGATCGTCTGCCGCCAGGCACCTTCTCCAAAGACAGAACCGTCGTGGGCGATTAGAATTTTTTTGAACCTCAGCTTGGCTTCCCGAGGCACCACCAAGACGTGACAGGGGCTGGAGCCGATCACCCGGATAGTCACACTTCCCATGAGCAGGCGTCCTATGCCGCTTAGCCCCTTGCGGCCCATGATAATCCAATCTGGCTTTCTGGCGCCTGCCTCATCCAGGATGCCGTAAGGGACGGATATACTGTTGCGCACCACACCCTCCAAGGACACTCCAGTCGCCGCGGCTTCTTCCTGATATTTCCTCAGCCGATTTTGCGCTTGTTCTTCCAACGCGGGCAACAGCTGAGGGATTACCGGAATGGACTCATAGTCCAAAGGAATATTTATTACCCGCAGCAGACATATCTTTGCTTCGGTGAGGATTCCCAGTTGCACCCCGGCATTCACCGCCCCCTCGCTGGCAGGGGAGCCATCAGTGCAAACCAATAATTTTCGAAGATGAGAGAAAATAACCTTAGCCATGGGTACCCCCTGCCTCGATTTCAATAAGGCATGGTAGCAAATGTTTCTCTTAAAAACTAATTTTTTCAGATTTCAGATAAACCAATATGCGTTGATCACCCAGTCGATGAATGGGTCTATTATGACGATTTGACCATAGGTCCCAAGGGGTCTGACAGGCTGATAGCTTGTCACTGTATGCGATTTGAGAGATGTTGCGATATCGGGTGCACAAATTTATGAAGTGATGTTTAGGATTACACCTTCTACTTTCATTTATATAATAATTTTTAACCCACTGATCTTTGACCCCTCATCCCTCGGGCCGGAGGCAGGCCAGACCGTAGTCTTCCTTTTTAAAGGCCCGTATGCAGCGCTCCGCCACCGCGTCCGAGGCCAGAGCCAGGTCGAGTTGGCGCACGAAGGCTATGAGCAGGCCCACCAGTTCCATGGTTTCTTCCGTTTCCATAAGGGAATACTTGACCAGGCGGCCCTGGACCAGGTCCCCCTTGGCCTGGGCCTTAAAGCCCAGGTCGTCCAAAATCTCCAGGAGCATTTTGGCCCGGCGCTCCCGGCGGGTGATGTTGGCCGCCCCCCCCTTGAATTGGAAACTGATGTAATTGTCGTTGCGCTCCTCGGAGATATAGGCGTCCACCAGTCCGAAGTGGTACCCCAGGCGGGAGTTGAAGTTGAGGTAGTTATGGGTAATGATGGCGAAGCTTTTGCCCCCCAGACCCCGTTCGGCCTTGCCCAGATCGTACATGGTGTTGGCCCAGACCGAAATAAACCCCTTGAGGTCCGGGGCCACCATCCCGGCCCACCGCACCTGGGGGTGATGGAAACCCCGGAGCAAGGCCCGAAAGGGCCGGCAGATAACGTCTTCTTCCTCCACCTGGGGCTTCCCCGACACCCGCAGGCCTCCGCCCAGATCCAGGATAAACAGGTTTAGGGGCAAATCCGTTTTCAGGCGGGTGACCGCGTCGGATTTCAAGGCCCGGTCAATATCCGGGAAAAACATGGCATCCATGGCCTTTTCGTGGCAAAACCGGGTAATATCGTGGAAAGTGCGGCAGTTTCCTGCCATAAAATCAGGGCTCTCCGGGTCCAAGAGGTTCAAAGGCGCCGCCAGCTTCAGGATGCGCTTGAGCTTTTGGAATACCGGGGCCCGGTGCAGTTCTTCATCGGTCTTGGGCTGGCGCCGGAGGAGTTCCGCCACCAGTCCGGGATAGACCCGGGCCTCATCCGCGTCCACGGTGACCAACTGGCCGGGATGGAGCACCTTGGTGGCCCCCCCCACTTCCACCAGGGTGGGGATCCGGAATTCCCGGGCCAGGATGGTCATGTGGTCCGTGGGGCTGCCCACCTCGGTGATGATGGCGCTGATGCGGTCCATGACCAGGACCAGGCGGGCTGAAGGCTGGCGGGCCACCACTACGGCCCCCGGCGGGATGTTCGCCACTTCCTGGTCATGGGAAAAAAGGTGGACCCGGCCCGCGGCCGCGCCGCCCACCGCCCGGATGCCGTAGGTGAGGAGCGGAGGCGCACTGGGTTCGTAACGCTCCCGGGGCGCGGCTAAGGGAGCGCTGACCCTGAGGGGCCGGGACTGGAGGATGACGATGCGGCCGGCCTCATCCACCGCCCATTCCACGTCCTGGGGGCCCTTAAAGTGTTTTTCCAGGGCCAGGGCCGCTTCCGCCAGAGCCTGGACCTGGGCGTCGGTCAAGGCCGGGGTCTGGACCCGGTCCGGGGGCACGTCTATTTCCACCGTTTCGCCTTCCGGCCGGCAGGCCAGCGCCTTGGACTTGGCCGCCACCCGGCGTTCTTTCACCGGGTGGCCGTTGTCCCGGGAGACCACGAAAATATCGGGGGAGACCCGTCCGTCCACCACGTATTTTCCCAACCCCCAGACCGCGGTGATCATAATATTCCCCGCCTCCGGGTCATGGGGGTCGGTGGAAAACATCACCCCGCTGGCCCGGGAAGGTATCATGGCCAGGCAGCCCACGGCCATGGGAAGTTCTTCAATGGAAAACCCCTGGTATTTCCAGTAAAAGATGGCCCGGGCAGTGAACTTGCTGGCCACAATCTCTTTATAGTGCTCGGGAAGGCGGGCCACATCCACGTTGAGCAGGGTGGCGAACTGGCCGGCAAAGGAAAAATCCGTGTCTTCCCCCACGGCGCTGGAGCGCACCGCCACCCAGGAACCCGGGAGCATGCCCGCGGCCTTTTGGAGAGCGTCTTCCAGGTCCGGGGGCAAGGGAGCCTGGCGCACCAGGGCCTGAACCTCCCGGCTGGCGGCTTCCAGGCTTTCCAGGTCTTTGAGGGGAGCCTGGGCCAGGCGGTCCTTAAGAACCTGGGACAGGTCTGAAGCTTCCATGAAATGCTTATAGGCCGCGGCGGTGGTCGCGAACCCCTCGGGGACGGTGAAGCCCAGATGGCGGCGGATTTCTCCCAGGTTGGCCATCTTGCTCCCCACCGCGGGCGCCAGGTCCCGGTGGAGGGCGGCGAGGGGAAGAACATAAGGGGTTTCAGGAATTCCCGGGACCTTCGCCAGTTCCTGCTGCATTTCTTCCAGGAGCTTTTGGCAGATACGAGGCAATTCGGGGTATTGATTGCCGGTTAAGCCGTTCAGTTCGGCGGCCATGCGGGAGACCTGTTCGCCCAGATTCCGGGACTGGTTATAGAGGTAGCCGGTGTCAAAGAGGAAGTCGCCGGAGAGTTTTTCCTCCATGTCCGCCATGATTTCCAGGGCCTGGTTGTTGGCCTCCAGGAGGTGGCGGAAGTGTTGGAAGCGGTCCTGCAGGCGCGCCTGTTCGTCCTCTTCTACTTTCAGGAAACGCCGCAGGAACCTAAACATCTTTAACTCCTGTGAGCAGTGAGCCGTGAGCCGAATCTGGCCCACGGCCCGCCCTCTAACTGATCACTGATCACTGCTTTTTCAGGGCGGCCAGTTCGCCTTGCATCCGTTTCCACTCCAAGGCCCGGCGGATGGTGAGGAGGATGGCCTCTTTACGGAAGGGCTTGGTGATAAAGTCGTAGGCCCCCTTCTGCACCGCCTCCTCGGCGGTTTCGATGGTCCCGTAGGCGGTAATGATGATGATGGGAATCCCCGGGTCGATTTTTTTAATAATCCCTATGAGGTCGATGCCGTCCACCAGGGGCATCTTCAGGTCGGAGATCACCAGGTCGAAGCGGTCTTCCTGGAGGAGTTTGCTCACCTCCAAGGGGTTGTTGGTGGTGACCACGTCGTAGCCTGTCTGGTCGCTGAGGATGGTTTTCAGCAGACGGAGCATGTTGGGTTCATCATCTACTACCAGTATCCGTTCCGGCATGGGATCCTCCCGAAAAAAATTAATAAAAACCCGTCTTGCGAAACGACTCCTCCTGGGTTTCGGCGGGCGCCGCTTCGCTTTCCGGCCCGGCCACCGGGAGATATACGGTGAAGGTGGTTCCGTGTTTGTCCGGGTATTCATCCTGGGGGTAAGTGGCAAAGATGATGTTGCCCCCGAACTTGGTGATAATGCCGTAACTCATGGACAGACCCAGGCCGGTGCCTTCTCCGGTTTTCTTGGTGGTGAAAAAAGGGTCGAAGATCTTGGGCTGGGCCGCCCGGGGAATGCCGACGCCGGTGTCGCTGAACTCGACGCCCAGGCGTTTGCCATCCGGGGTGAGAAAGGTGTTGACCCGGAGAACTCCTCCCTCCTTCATGGCGTCCATGGCGTTGTTGATGAGGTTGATAAAGACTTGCTGCAATTCCCGGGGGTCGCCCTTCGTCCTGGAGATATGGGGGTGGAGCTGGCTCTCCAGGCGAATTTTTTTGGTAAGCAGAGTGTTTTTGACCACCTCCAAGGTCTTCCCCAGGGTGGCGTTGAGGTCAGTGCTGGTCTCGGTGGTTTCGGGAGTGCGGGCGAAAGTCAGGAGATTTTCCACGATTTTCTTGCACTTATGGCCTTCTTCTTCGATAACTTTCAAGGTTTCGTGGATTTCCGGATAGTTCTCGGTTTTTTCCAGCAGGTGTTCGGCAAAGCCCAGGATCACCGCCACCGGGTTGTTGATTTCATGGGCCACCCCCGCCGCCAGGGTGCCGATGGAGGCCAATTTTTCCATATTGATGAGCCGGTCTTCGATGGCTTTCCGGGCGGTGACGTTCCGGGAAATGATTTCATAGGCGAAAATCTGCCCTTGCTCATCTTTGAGGCTCACAATGCTGGTGGAGAACCAGTATTCATGGTCGCCGATGGCCACCTGGTGACGCTTGCTTTTGGACCTGCCGGTATCCCTGATTTCCCGGATCCATTCCATATGGAAATCGGCGGAAGGCTTGGCGAAGATATCATAGAGGGTCAAGCCCACAAATTCCTGGGGCTCCACCTGGCCCTGGCCGGCGGCGGCCGCCTTGGGAATATCGTCTCGGGCGGCCAGGAACAGGTTTACGGCATAGCGGTTGACGGACAGGATCTGTCCGGCTTCGCTCACCGTATAGATCAGGTCTGCGGCATTCTCCACCAGGGCCTGGTAGCGGGCTTCCGACTTCTGCAATTTCACCCGCTGGCGGTCCACCTCCTCCTCCAGACTGGCGGAAAACTGCCGCTCATAACGGAAATTCAAAATAACGATGGTGCTGGAAAGGACAAAGAAGCCGATGATCACCTGGATGTAAAGCTGGCGCATGTAAAGGGTGTGCACCACCCCCTCCACTTCGCTCACCGGAGCCACCACCGCCACCGACCAGGTGGAACGGGACTTGGAATTCCCTGTTCCAAAGGCGGGATCCCCCAATTTCACCGGGGTGTAAGCGATGAGCTTGTGAATCTCCCCGGCCATGCCGCCGTGCCAGCCGGAGATGTAAGTGCCCCAGCCCTCCTGGCCGGTGAGCATCTTCTCCCGCTGGATCTCATTGATGGCGTCGAAGGAGATGGCCGGCATCCGTTCTTTGCGCACCGCAAAAGCGTTTTTGCCGATAAAGTCCCTTTCCGGGTGGCTCAGGAAGGTGCCCTGGCTATCCATGATCCAGGCATAGCCGGTTTTGCCGCTCTTAATGTGGCGGGTGAACTTTTCCGTCAGGTGGTGGGCGTCGATGTAAAAAGCCAGCGCTCCGGACCAGGCCCCGGAGGGGTCAGGATGGCTTTCATCCACCGATTCTTCATAAGTGGGCACGGCCATAACCATAATGAGCCGGCCCACGAAGTTGGGAACATCATGAGACACCTGCCCCACATAGACCCGGCCCTTATTCTCCGGGCGGCGGGCCCACTCCAGATATGGCAGGTTTTTAAAGTTCCCGGTCATTACGTGTTCCAGACTGCGTTCGTCCACCAGGTGGGCCAAGGCGCCATGGGAGCCCACCCGCCTGATCTCCACCACCCCTTCGTCTCGAACGCTGGACAGGGTGGCCCGGACGCGGTTGGCCCAGGTGAGCTTTTCCAGGTACTGAATGGACGGGGAGAGGTTCAGCGTTTGCAATTCCCGCTTGAGGAAGTTGATGTCCTGCTCCAGCAAGCTGGAGGACTGGCGGGCCAGCGCCAGCTGCTGTTGATTAAAGTCTTCCCGGACGATCTCCCGCATATGACCGGCAGATTTAATCCCCAGATATAGGCTGGTGCCCAGCAACACTACGTTGAGAGTCAAAATGATCCCCAGGACATATTTGGAAAAGACAAAAGGGAAACGGCGCATCGAGGTGAAGTCCCCCTGGTCGCTTGTTCTCAAGCGATTTGCTAGTTTCTTCCGGTTAAGCAAAGTTTTAATAATATTTTAGGCCAGTTGCCCATATTGGTCAAGAGGTTCCCTGACAAATCCCCTACCTTTGGCCTTCTGCTTTCCCGCGGCAAACACCTCGTTCCCTGGCCTCCGGATGCCGGAGTCCTTCCTTTACCTGTCTCTCCGCCTCCCCCAGGAAGAATTGGAGGCCGATATCCGAAACCCAGGTTAAAGGCGGAACTCGACCCGTGGATGGGGGATAAGGGCTGGCCGCCGCATGAGCTAAGGGGAAATGTCTGGGAAGCGGCCCAGGTCACGATCACCTGGAAGAGTGCTTGAGAACCTCGTGTGGCCGAGATAATCGCGCCCTCCAGGACCAGCCGGATTCGAGGTTATTTTTGGACGCTGTCAGGGCGTTCCCAGGCAAAGCGGTTAATACTTTATTCCCTTTCAAATGCAACAAATACAATTTGTAACTTATTGGTATTCCAGGTTTTCCTAACCGAAAACCGAAAACCGAAAACGGTTAATACGGTTAATTAAGGAGAACAGGTCAAATAAATGGGGATTTCAATCTTAAAGTAGCTTTCAGGCGGTTGGGAAAGAGTAAAAGATCGAGGGCGTCAATAATTCCAAGGGTTGGGTTACTGCCTCAGCCCTAACCCTTTAACTTTTTTTGATTACATTTCTGGGTATGGTAATTTCCACCCGGGGTCGGGGTTGTGCGGGACCACTTGCTTCCGGCGTAAGCCTGCCATAATATTAGGAAGTCATTATGAAGTATCTCGTCATCTGCCTTTCATCCTTCTTGGCTTCGGGTCTGACCCTGTTCTCCGGGTTCGGATTGGGGACCATCTTGATGCCGGTGCTGGCCATGTTCTTCCCCGTGAGCTCCGCCATCGCCCTGTCCGCGGTGGTGCACCTGTGCAACAACCTGTTCAAGCTGGCCCTCTTGGGAAGACATGCGGATAAAACGGTTATTTATAAATTCGGCATTCCTGCCATCCTGGCGGCTTACCTGGGCGCCCAGGCCCTTTTGTGGCTCTCCCATCTCCACCCCCTGTTGACCTACCAGTTGTTGGGACGCAGCCTTCAGGTCATGCCCTTGAAGCTGGTAGTGGCGCTGCTCATGGTGGGATTTGCCCTGATGGAGGTTGCACCCCGACTTTCCCATCTCTCCTTTGACCGTAAATACTTGCCCCTGGGCGGCGTCCTGAGCGGCTTTTTCGGCGGCCTGTCGGGGCATCAGGGGGCGTTGCGCGGCGCTTTTCTAGTGCGTTGCGGCCTGTCCCCGGAAAGCTTCATCGGCACCGGAGTAGTCATTGCCTGCCTGGTGGACTTTTCCCGGCTGCTGGTGTACCGGGGCAGCTTTCTCACCGAGTCGGTGGCGGGGGAAAGATGGTTGCTTATGGCCACTATCCTGGCGGCCTTCAGCGGCGCCTTTCTGGGCAACCGGCTTCTGAAGAAAGTGACCATGCGGTTCATCCAGGCCCTGGTGGCCTTGATGTTGCTGGGCATTGCCCTGGCCCTGGGAATGGGATTGATTTAACCCTGGATTATGCGGCAAGAATTGGTGTAAATCAAGCTAACTATATGATATAAGGAGGATAAATAAGCATTTCGAGGACCTCCAAGATGCTCGGATATGGTGAAAGCCAAAAAGAGGCAATCCGGCCG
>VGSO01000062.1 GCA_016874945.1 Deltaproteobacteria bacterium | reverse complement strand
CCGGACCGGCCTTAAAAAATTGATCTTCATCTCCACGGTATTTATCATTTCGTTTTCCGACACGGTGCTGAACAAGGCGTAGGCCACGGCTTCGTCGGCCAGGGCGGCGATGACCCCGCCCTGGAGGAAGCCCTGGGAATTGTGGAACTCCGGACGCACCTGGAGGACGAAACGGGCATAGCCCTGGCCTAACTCCGGAACCTGGATGCCCATGAATTTAACGAAGGGGTTATGCTCCAGGCGGCGGCGGATGGCAGTTTCCAACTCCGGGGTTAGTGGCTCTATCTCTACGGACATGCAAAAATCTCCTATTATCCGCAGATTATGCAGATATCATAGATTGGCGCAATTAAATATCTGTGCTCATCGGCGTTAATCCGCGGTTAAAAAATTCTTCTTTTTGATATGATAAATCAATCAAGTCAATATAATCCTTTGGGGGAGTTTGCAGTATGAAAATTGCCATCAGCGGCAAAGGCGGGGTGGGGAAAACCACCCTGGCCGCCTTGTTGATCAAATACTATGCCGACCGGGGGAAAAAGGTTCTGGCGGTGGACGCCGACCCCGACGCCAACCTGGCCCTGGCCTTGGGAATACCTGATCCGGAAAAAATCATTCCTCTCAGCCAGCTGAAGGAGGAAATCGCCACCCGCACCGAGTCCCAACCGGGGAAAATGGGCGGCTTCTTCAAGTTAAATCCCAAGGTGGACGACATCCCGGAAAAGTTTTCCCGCCGGCTGGACGGTATCAAGCTCATCGTCATGGGGGGGGTGAAAAAAGGCGGCAGCGGCTGCATCTGCCCGGAGAGCGTGCTGCTCAAGACCTTGGTAACCCACATGGTGCTTCTCCGGGACGAAGTGGTGGTCATGGACATGGAGGCGGGCATCGAGCACCTGGGCCGGGCCACGGCCAAGGGGGTGGACAAGCTCATCGTGGTGGTGGAGCCGGGCCGCCGCAGTCTGGAAACCGCCCACCAGGTCAATAGACTGGCCGAGGACCTGGGGCTTCACAAGGTGGCGGTGGTGGCCAACAAAGTGCGTCAGCCCACCGACCTGGATTTCATCAAGGAACACCTGAAGGGCCTTCCCCTTCTGGGGTATCTCCCTTTTTCCGAAAAGATCATCGAAGCGGACCTCAAGGCCATGCCCCCCTATAAGGTCTGCCCGGAGTTAATGGAAACCGCCCGGGAGATTGCGGGAAAGTTGGAAAAATAGCAGTTGGGGGGAGGGCCAGGGACCTGAGGTCCCTGCCCTCCCCCCAAGCCCCCCTCCCAACCCTCATAAGCGGCTGACAAGGCGGGGCCTGCGGCCCCGCCTTGTCAGCCATTTTCCCCCTTAAGGGGTTGGGGGAGGGAGCTTGAGGGAGGGGGCAGGGGTCTGCGACCCCTGGCCCCCTCCCTCAAAAACCATTTTATACCCATTACCTAAATGGAACCAGAATCCCGCGCCCAGTTATCCTTGCCTTTGAAGCTCCTGGTGGTGGGGGTTTTGTATTTCGCCGAAGGCATACCTTTCGGTTTCCTCATCACCTCGGTCAACGCCTACATGAGCGGCCAGGGTGTGCCCCCGGAGCAGATTGGGATTTTGAGCCTCCTGGGCCTGGCCTGGAGCCTCAAGTTTTTCTGGAGCCCCCTGGTTGACCGCTACGGCTTCCGGGCCGGCTGGATCGTGGCCGCCCAGTCGGTCATGATCCTATGCCTGCTGGTGCTGGCTCCCATGGTGGGGCGTCCGGTCACCCTGGGATTCTGGATTTTTCTGGGGATTTTTTGCCTGGGATCGGCCACCCAGGATTTGGCCATAGACGCTTATACTATTGATTTCCTGGAGACCCGGGAACTGGGAATCGCCAACGGCGTCCGGAGCGGCGCCTACCGGTTCGGCAGCCTGGCCGCGGGTTCGGGCCTGCTGATCTTGAGCGACTGGATGGGCTGGCAGACCGCGTTTGTGGGCATCGGCGCCCTGTTTGTCGCCCTGGTGGTCACCATCGTAGTCTTTCGGCCCTTCCGTCTGCCCCGGCCCGCAGCCTTGCAGGTCCCGGAAGCCGACGACCCGGTCATTCCATTCTTCTCCGCCCTGAAAGACCTGGGGCGCCATCCCTACATCTGGGTGATAATTTTCTTCACCCTGCTCTATAAAGCCGGGGACGCCATGATGGGCATCATGGTCATCCCTTTCTGGAAAAGCCAGGCCTTTACCAACACCGAAATCGGCATCGTCTCCGGCATCCTGGGTTCCGTGGCCACCACCTTGGGCGGGTTCCTGGGGGGCTGGTTCACCAGCCGCTTCGGCATCGGCACGTCTCTTTGGACCTTGGGGATTTTTCAGGCGGTGTCCAATCTGGGGTATTGGGTCGCGGCCTTGCCGGGCATGGGCCGCCTGGCGCTGTTTCACCTGCCCCTGCCGTTCTTTAACCTATCCGTGCCGGTTTATCCCATATACCTGGCCTCCCAGGGCGAAAGCCTGAGCTCGGGGCTGGGCTATGCCCCGTTCATGGCCTTTCTCATGAGCCTGTGCGACAAACGCTTCAGCGCCACCCAGTACGCGTTCTTCGTTTTCCTGTCGGTCCTGAGCGGCCGGCTCATGGGGTTTCTGGGCGGCTTCGGGGTGAAGTACCTGGGCTTCGCCCCTTTCTTTTTCGCCACCTTCCTGGCGGCCCTGCCAGCCTTTGCCCTGCTGCCCTGGATTTTGCCCGTGGTGCGGGGGATTGAAGGGAAGAAGTAGAAGCAGCGAGCTGTCACCAGTAATCAGTGACCAGTGACCAATAATCAGTAATCAGTGAGCAGTGAGGAGTGAGGAGTGAGGAGTCAGATGTTAGGTTGGTTGGAAATCTATGGTAGCACAGGCTTTCCAGCCTGTGGGGACGCAGCTTATGGGATTTTCTTCATTTAACCGAAAACCGGAAACCGGAAACCGAAAACCCCGCATCCTCCTCACCGGGCCGCCCCAGTGCGGCAAGACCACGGTGGTGAAGAAGGTGGTGGCCGGGTTTCCAGGAAGGGCGTCAGGGTTTTATACGAGGGAAGTCCGGGAGACCGGGCGCCGGGTGGGTTTTGAAATCGTCGCCCTGGATGGGCAAACCGCCTGGCTCAGCCACGTGGACTTTCCCGGCCCCTACCGGGTGGGGAAGTACGGAGTGAACCTGGGCCACCTCCACCGGCTGGCCCTGCCGGTCATGGAGTATGCTCCGGGAATTGACCTTGTGGTGGTGGACGAAGTGGGGAAGATGGAGTGCCTGTCCCGCCCCTTTATCGATGCCCTGGAACGGCTCTGGGCTGCGCCGGTCCCGCTTCTCATCACGGTGGCGGAAAAAGGCGGCGGCTATATCCGCCAGGTGCGGGAAAAAGAGGGCGCTCTTCTGATCACCGTCACCCCCGCCAACCGGGATGAGCTGCCGGATAACATTATAAAATTGTTAAGTAAAGCATCTTAGCGACTTTGCGTCTGGGCGTGAGAGAAAAATGTCTCTCGCAAAGACACAAGTTCGCCAGGATTGCCATTTCCAAACCTCGCGCCTATATTTTTACCATGGCCACCAAAACCTGGATTGAAGTCCGCCTTCTGCTGCCGAAAAACATGGCGGAAGAGGCTTCCCTGTACCTCACCGATTTCAGCGGCCGGGGGGTGATCATTGAGGAGAAGGGCGCGCCTCCTGGGGGCGTCGTGATTCGCGGCTTTTTTCCGCCGGAGGAATTCGGGCCCTGGCAGCGCGAGGAACTGAACCAGTACCTGGCCCGGCTGGGGCGCTATGACCTGTATCCCCTGGGACTGGAGGTTCTGCAGGTTGCCGACGAAGACTGGGGCGAAGTCTGGAAGGCCCACTTCAAACCCCTGAAAATCACCTCCCGGGTGGTGGTGCGGCCGCCCTGGGAAGAATATGAGGCGGCCCCCGGAGAGGTGGTGGTCACTATCCACCCGGGCATGGCCTTCGGCACCGGGCGCCATCCTTCCACGGCGTTGTGCCTGCGGGCTTTGGAAGAAATTTGGGGGCAGTTGCCCATGGAGCCCCAGCCCTGGCCGGTCCTGGACGTGGGCACCGGCACCGGCATCCTGGCCCTGGCCGCGGCCCGGATGGGGGCCGGAGTCCTGGCCATCGACCTGGACCCCGAGGCTGTGGCCGCGGCCCTAAAGAACGTGCGCCTCAATGCCCTGGAAGACCGCATCCTGGTAGAGGAAACCCCCCTGGCCTTCTTGAGACAACAATTTGCCTTGATTCTGGCCAACATCACCGCCCCGGACCTCCTGAGCCTGGCCGAAGCCCTGGCCGGTCGCCTGCTGGCCGGCGGCGCCTTGATTTTGTCGGGATTCCTGGAAGAGGACCTGCCCGCGATCCGGAGCCGCTACCTGGGATTAGGCCTGAAGGAAACGGGCCGGCTGACCGAGGAGAACTGGGTGTCGCTGATCCTGAGGCGGCTGTAGGAATGGGGAAATGTTTTGGGGGGAGGGCCAGGGGCCGACGGCCCCTGCCTTCCCCCCAACCCCCCTAAGCGCCGGGGAAGTCGGGGCCGGCAGCCCCGACTTCCCCGGATCGCGATTTCCAGGTAGCCTAAAGTCCCTTTTTTTCGAACCAGAAAAACAGCCCTAAACCTCCCAAGGCCATCAAGGGAATAATCAACCAGTGGCTGACCCCCAGCAATTGGGGCAAGGTGAGTTTACCCAGGTTGCCCCAGGTGAGCGCTGTGGTTTTCAAGAAAGGATAGGCCTCGGCGAACAGGCCGGCCCCGGCGAGCATGCCCAAGACGCCCCAGAGGGCGTCCCAGCGGCCTTCCCCCAGCGCCCCTACCGCGGTTCCGGGACAGTAGCCCAAAAGACCCCACCCCAGGCCAAAAATCAGTCCGCCCAGGATGTTGCCCCCCATGATGGTGGGTTTTATGGAGAGTTGGGCCCAGCCCAGATCCTTTAGGAGATACACCCCGGCCATGGCCACCAGGATGCTGGTGAGCATGAATTTGACGATGGTCATGTCCATCAGGCGTAAGGCTCCCAGTTGTTTGTCATAACGAAGAACCCGTCCCCTCTGGAGTAAGAACCCAAAGAGGATGCCGGTGATGAGGCCGTATAGGAGGATTGTCATGGTTTTTCTCCTCCCCCATAGAGAAACCTGGCCATCAGAATTCCCCCCACAAAGAAACAGGCCAGGGCCATGAAACCACTGACCGCCAGCTGAAGCGAACCGCTCAGCCCATGGCCGCTGGGTCAGCCGTCGGCCAGGCGGGCGCCGAACATAGCCACCGCGCCCCCACTGAAGGCGACAAAAGCCCGGGTGAGGCGGCTGGGGCCGAAGCGGCCCTCCCACATGGCCGGCAGGGCCTGCCAGCGAAAATCGCCGCCGGTTTTCGCGGCCAGCCAGGATCCCAGGAAAATTCCCGCCACGAACATCCATTGCCAGTCTATCTGGGGGATTTCCTTAAGAAAATATTCCAGACGGTTCACCCTTTCAGGAGTCAGGAGTTTCTCCAGCATACCGGCGGTGCGGACAAAGGTGGTGGAGGCTCCGAGAAACTTACCGGCCAGTCCAACGGAAAAGACGATGACCAACCCGCTCAAGGCCCCGGCCAGATAGGGGTTCCAACCTCGGCTGTCTTGTTCTTCCATATTTCTTATATCACTCCCCTGGAGAGCACTCTTAGAAAAACATGTTAAAACCAAGCTACGTTATGATTCAATACCCAGTATCTTTCCCACTTCCTCCCGGATCCGCTCCACCGGCAAGGCTCCGGCAAAGCGGCCCTGGCCGTCGATATAAATTAGGGGCGGCGGGTAGGCCAGGGAGCAGAGGAGCGCGGTTTGCGGCAGGCTGGGGCCCCGGGGATCTGTGAGGACGTTGATATACTCCACCTTGACTCGGCCGGGGAACGCGGCTTCCAGGGTCAGGGCCAGGGCCCGGATTTGCAGTTCCATGCTGGCCTTGGCGAAAGGGACCTGGTCTTCAGCATGGTGATGATGGTGATGATCGTGGTGGTGATGGCCGTGATGGTCATGGCCGTGGCTATGATTCCCGTGGTGATGGTCGCAGCCGCAGCCGCAGCCCCGGGAGGCGGCGGAGGGCGCGTCGTAAACCACTATTTCCACGATGGGGGCCATGGTAAGCTCCTTAATGGGAAAATACGTCCGCAATGCTGCAGGTTGGAAAGATTGTCGCGCTAAGCCCGGCTAATACCAAGCATTATCCTAAAAAGCAGGGCGCCCCAGGGAAGCGGCCCCCCTGCCTTCCCCTTGACAAACTAACCGAAATTATTCTTAAATACATAAATTATCCATAATTGCCCCCATGGCTTTTTGCGGATTGACACACATCATCTTTGGGTCCATGGTAGATTTTCATGCTGAATAACAAAATTATTTTGATTACCGGCGGAACCGGGTCCTTCGGGAAAAAGTGCACCGAGATCATTCTCCAGAAATACCGACCTAAAAAGCTCATTATTTTCAGCCGTGATGAGTTCAAGCAGTTCGAGATGGCCCAGACCTTCTCCTATCACGATTTTCCTTGCATGCGTTATTTCATCGGCGACGTCCGGGACAAAGAAAGGCTTTACCGGGCCTTGCAGGGGGTGGATTACATCATCCACGCCGCGGCCTTGAAGCAAATCCCGGCCACGGAATACAACCCCTTTGAAGCAGTGAAGACTAATATTTGGGGGGCCCAGAACATTATCGATGTCGCCATTGATCAGAAAGTCAAGCGAGTCATCGCCTTGAGCACCGATAAAGCCGCCAACCCTGTTAACCTTTACGGCGCCACCAAGCTTTGTTCGGATAAGTTGTTTATCGCCGGAAACGCCTATGTGGGGCGGAAGGACACCATCTTCGGCGTGGTGCGCTACGGCAACGTGGTGGGAAGCCGGGGCAGCGTCATTCCCCTTTTCCTCCAACAAAAAGAAACCGGAGTCCTGACCATCACCGACCACCGCATGACTCGCTTCTGGATCACCCTGGAGGAAGGGGTGAACTTTGTCTTAAAGTGTCTGGAGCGCATGGTGGGGGGGGAGCTTTTCGTTCCCAAGCTGCCCAGCATGAATATCATGGACCTGGCGGAAGCCATCGCCCCCCACTGTCGGACGGAAATCATCGGCATCCGCCCGGGAGAGAAACTCCATGAAGTAATGATTACCAAAGACGATGCCCGCAATACCCTGGAATATAAGGAATACTTCATAATTAAACCGGTGTTTCGGTACTTCGAGCGCCGGTTCCAGGATGGCGACGGCAAGCCGGCGCCGGAAGACTTTGAATACAACTCCTTTACCAACCCCTGGCGGCTCAAGCCGGAAGAATTGAGGGAGCTGGTCAAGCAACTTCCGATTAGCTCGAGCTGAGGCCGGCAAGGTTGCCGACCCCAGGACAGAGGAAATTTTGCGAAGCCCATCATGACCGATTCGGAAAAGCCTTATATTCCTTACAGCCGCCAATGGATTGACGAAGAAGACATCGGGGAGGTGGCCGCGGTTCTGCGCTCTGAATGGCTGACCACCGGCCCCCAGGTGAAGGAATTTGAGGAGGCGGTGGCCCGCTTCGTGGGAGCCCGGCACGCAGTGGCCGTGTCCAATGGCACCGCGGCCCTGCACGCGGCCGTTTATGCCCTGGGCATCGGTCCGGGAGACGAAGTCATCGCGCCCCCCATGACCTTTGTGGCCACGGCCAATGCCGTGGTGTTTCAAGGCGGCCTACCGGTATTTGCCGATGTGGAGCCGGACACCCTCCTCCTGGACCCCGCCCGGGTGGAGGCGAAAATCGGCCCTCGCACCCGGGCCATCATTGCCGTGGACTATGCCGGGCAGCCCTGCGATTATGAAGCTCTGCGGGCCATTGCCGGGCGGCATGGCCTGGACCTGGTGGCGGACGCCTGCCATGCCCTGGGGGCCCAGTATCAGGGGACCAAGGCCGGCGCCTTGGCCGACCTGACCACCTTCAGTTTTCATCCGGCCAAACACCTGGCCACCGGCGAAGGCGGGATGGTGACCACGGATAATCCCGAATTTGCCGAGAAGATGCGCCGCTTCCGCAACCACGGCATCTCCACCGACTTGCGCCAGCGACTGGAGAAGGGCACCTGGCATTATGAAATGGTGGACTTGGGATACAATTACCGGCTCACCGACATGCAGTGCGCCCTGGGCTTGTCGCAACTACGCAAGCTTCCCGCTTGGCTGGCCCGCCGCCAGGCCATTGCCCGCCGCTACGGCGAACTCTTACAAAATCTGCCGCAAGTTTCCCTCCTGGCCGTAAGGGCTAACCGGGTCCACGCTTATCACCTTTATGTGATTCTGCTCAACCTGGAGGACCTGAAGGCCGGCCGGGACGAGATTTTTTTGGCCATGCGAGAGGAAAGGATCGGCGTCAACGTCCACTACCAGCCGGTGCACCTGCACCCCTATTACCGCCGGCGGTTCCAGACCGGGCCCGGCGATTGCCCGGTGGCCGAGAAGGCTTTTCAAAGAATCCTCACCCTGCCCATGTTTCCGGCCATGTCGGACCATGATGTGGACCGGGTCGCGACTTCCCTCGCCAAAGTAATCCGGAGGTGCTCCCGGGGCGGGGGCTAATACCGTTTTCGGTTTTCGGTTTTCGGTTAAAAGTTTAATTAATATCAATAAGTTATTAATTAGATTTGTTGTACCTGAAACCGGAACTGGTATAAATCATGTTGGCCCCGACATCATCGGAATGTCAGGTTTTGGCTTTCGTGGAGATGAAGACTAAATAAGGACGGAAGGATGGAATAACCCGGTAAATTATTTTTTTCCGGAGTCCTCGATAAAATCTTTTAGGGGTATCGTAGGATTTATAAATAATATTAGTAAGTTCAAAACCTGATTTTTCCAAAAATAATTTAACTTCCTTGGAAGAATATTCCCGGACGTGCCCCATGTGCCCCAAAGTGTGCAACTTTTCAAATTGCGCGTAAGCGTCCCCCAGTCCCCTGCCTTTCAAGAATGAGGTAATATTTCTCCAATGATATAAATTGGGAGTTGATAGTATTAACCGGCCAGTGGGGCTCAGGATTCGATGTATCTCTTTTAATGTCCATATGGGGTCTATTCTCAGGTGTTCAAAAATTTCATTGAAGATAATCAAATGGAAGGATTCATTATTAAATGGAATTTTATCAGTTTCAATATCACACTTAATAATATTTAATTCATGTTTTTTAATAAACTTTTCGGCTCGTTTGGGTTCGATATCTAAACCGATTACTTCATAGCCCAGTTTTTTCAGGCAATAAGTCAGATGACAAGGTAAGGAACCGATTTCCAATATAGGCCCTTGGCGATAATTGTTTTGGACCAGCTCCAGGTCGGATTTATATCTGTTGCGGTGTTGGGCGAAATAAGAAAGATTCCATTCCCGCAGTTCCGGACTTATGAGATCAAGTTCGGCCTCAAGGTTGTCTAAAAGTTTATCAAATCTCGCCATCTTTTTGAGAGATATGCGGGGATGTGTCCAATGACGCATTCAGCCGAGTCTCGACTGGGTATCAGGCCCCATGAGGTAAGCCAGGCGCTGTTCCATTTCTTCCGCTTTCATCCGGAAATCCGCCTGATCCCTCAGGTTGTGCTGCTCCCCGAAATCTTCCTGGAGATTGTATAGCTCCTGACGGCCGTCGGCCCAGAGAATGAGTTTGTGCAGTTGTGAGTCAATGAAAGCCCAACAGGGCTGCATTTCCGGCCAGGGCTCAAATTGGGGGGCCATCTCTTTAAATTTATAAGGTTCATAGGGGAGCACCGATAGGTCCGTCAGGGCGAAGTCCCGGGGCGGCCCTAACAGGGAGAAGGAACTCTCCGGCACCGGGTAAGGAAAATCGGTAATCTCGGCGATGGTGGCAAAAAGATCGTTTAACTGCACCAGGTTGGCGGATACGCCTTTTTTCTCCAGGGAAGCGGGGAATTTGATAACGAGGGGAACGTGGATCAATTCGTTATAAACGCCGAACTCATGGCCCCAGAGGCCGTGCTCCCCTAAAAACTCGCCATGGTCTGCGGTGACGATGAAAAGGGTATTGTCCAGCAGACCCAGATCTCCCAAGAATGAATACAATTGGAAGATCCGGTCGTCCAGGTAGGCCACTTCCTGATCATAGAGAAGCCGGGACAGTTCCACTTCCTCCGGGGAGAAGCCGTTTCGCAAGTAGAAATCTTTCCAATTAAGGCGGGCGATTTTTTTCTTTTGCCTCCGGCTTATCTTAATAATGTTGTTATACCCCGGGGGTGGATTGAAGTCATAATGAGTTTCCATGAAATTGATGAATAAAAAGATGGGCCGGTTATCCGGGCAGTTTGAAAAAATTTCCCGAAAATAGCGCACGGTCCTTTCGGTGGCATAACTGGAGGATTTGATGACGTCTCTCCAATATTTCTTGTGCACTTTATTGATAAGATCTTGCAGCGGGAAGAAATGCAAATTTTTCCAGGAATCTTTGATTACGAACAGGAATCTCTTCAGTTCGCTGGAGGTGGTCTTTTTGAAAGCTTTAAAAGCGGCCAAGGCTTGATAGTAACGGGGGGAGTTAATGAGATTATCCATTCCGTAGTATTCCGAGAAACCCCGGTTAAACTGGAAGGCCGGAGAGATGAGCATATTGCTGGAGATGACCACCGTGCGGTAGCCCACCTCTTGGAGGATTTCCGGAAGGGTGTAGTAGTAGTCGGGCAAGACGTGATGAATGAGGTTGCAGCCATGATCTTTGGGGTAAAGCCCGGTGAACAGGGAGACATGGGAAGGTATGGTCCAGATGGCCGGAGTAAAACAGTGCCGGTATAGAACTCCCGCATCGGCGATCCGCCGCATTCCGGGGCTGGTATCTCGAATATGGCCGTAAAGGGAAAAACGCCGGGCTGACGCCGAGTCCATGACTATGAGAACGATGTGGGGGAGAAAAGCAGGACGCATGGTTAAGCTTTTAACCTATATCATTTCAGGGTCTTAAGAACCTTGATTTCTCTCTTATATTACCACAGCGTTCTCCCCCCGCCAAAGGCCATTTTAGGAGACCTTAGGAAAGCATGGCGCTAAGCCCGGGCCTATGATATGTTTAATAAAGGTCGCTGGCAGAGAGAAAAATCATGTTTCCCCAGTGGCGAAAGTGACTTATGGGGGTTGCCCAAAGTAATTTCCCCGTAGGGGCGCGGCGAGCCGTGCCCAAGGGACAGGGGCACAGCACGCTGTGCCCCTACGTCAAAAAACCATCGGAAAAAACTTTTGGCAATCGCTATAAGACTTCATATTCCGGCGCCACTGCTGGGCCCCGGTTACTTTAGATTGACGGAAGATAACCATGGTGGAAACCCTGACCCTGGCAGAGAAGATTGC
>VGSO01000061.1 GCA_016874945.1 Deltaproteobacteria bacterium | reverse complement strand
CTTGGGAACGCCATTGGGGGCCGAAGCTCCTGCTTCGGCAACCTGGTGATTTAATAGGTCACTCTGTGTTATTAATCCCTTCACGCCAAGAATGCCTGGACCTCATGAAGGCCCACGGCATGCTGCCCCATATCCGGGAGCACAGCTTTCTGGTTATGGAGGTGACCGCGTTTTTGGGGCAGGCCTTGCGGGAATCGGGGTTTGACCTCCACCTGCCCCTCATCGAAGCCGGGGCCCTGCTCCATGACCTGGGGAAGACCCCCTGCCTGGGCACTACCCATAACCACGCCCGGTGGGGCGCGGAAATTTTGCGCGGCCTGGGCTACCCCCAAGTGGCCCAGATAGTGGCCGAGCACGTCTATCTGGAGGACCAGAACGGTGACCCCCGGCCTTTTCGGGAAGCCGAGTTGGTCAATTACGCCGACAAGCGGGTGCTCCATACCCGGGTGGTGACCCTGAAGGGCCGCTTTGCCGACCTCAAGGCCCGCTACGGGCGCACCACCGAGGCCATGGTCCGCATCGCCGCCATGGAGGTCAAGACCCGGGCCCTGGAAGAGAAACTGTTTGGCCCTTTGAGCTTCACCCCCCTGGACCTGCTCCAGGTTAACGGTAGGGATTGCCCCTAATACTAAGTGGTATATTTAAGTGGCACAGGCCTCCGGCCTGTGATACACAGGCTGGAAGCCTGTGCATCATTGAACAGCTGTGGGCGGCTGTTCTATATTTTTCATGCTGTTCTTTTTTTTCTGAAAGCTGAAAGCTGACTGCTGATAGCTATATCAAGCCGGAGGGAATCATGAAGAAGATGCGCCTGGCCCTCATTGCCGGAGGCAAATCCGCGGAGCGGGAAGTCTCGCTCAAAAGCGGCCAACAGGTATTTAACGCCCTCAATAAAGACAAATACGACATCCGGCGCTACGACCCCGCCACCGACCTGGATAAGCTGGTGCAAGACGCCCCGGAGCTGGACGCGGCCCTCATCATCATGCACGGCCGGGGCGGCGAAGACGGCACTTTGCAGGGTATGCTGGACCTTCTGGGCGTCCCCTATCAAGGGTCCGGGGTCCTGGGTTCAGCCCTGGGGATGAACAAGGAGCTGAGCAAGTTCCTCTATCAAAAGGCAGGCTTAGGCGTGGCCCGGGCCATCTTCTTCGACCAACGGGAGGCCCCCAGCCCCCTGGCCATCGCCGATGACCTGGGCCTGCCCGCGGTGATCAAGCCGGTGAACGAAGGCTCCAGCATCGGGGTGACCATCGCCCGCAACCTGGAGGAACTGGCCGCCGGGCTGGACGCGGCCTATGAGTACGACCACCGGGTCCTGGTGGAAGAGTTCATTAAGGGCGTGGAAGTCACCGGCGGCGTCCTGGGGAACCGCGATCTGACGGCCCTCCCCCTGGTGGAAATCCGCCCCTCCGATTCCTACCCCTTTTTCAGCTACGACGCCAAGTATCTTCCCGGGGCTTCCACCGAGATCTGTCCCGCCCCCCTGGACCCGGAACTGACCCGGCGGTGCCAGGCCGCCGCCCTGGCCGCCCATAAGGCCCTGTGCTGCCGGGGCTACAGCCGCACCGACATGCTGGTTAAGGATGGTCAAATCTACGTGCTGGAAACCAATACCATCCCGGGCATGACCGCCACCAGCCTGTTACCCCAGGCCGCCGCAGCCGCAGGTATGGACTTCCCGGAGTTGCTGGATAAGCTCATCGAACTGGCCTTGGAGAAAGAGTGAGAAAATGTGGGGGGAGGGGGTAATACCAAGTTGCGCTCAAAGAGGTAATTTTGAGTTTGTCATTCTGAACGGAGCGAAGCGGAGTGAAGAATCTAGATTCTTCGCTGCGCTCAGAATGACAATTCTACTCGTTTGATCGCAACTCGGTATAAAGGATGGTGGCACAGGCTTTCCAGCCTGTGGAACCCTTAGCCCCCTCCCCCAATAATCGCTTCTCTCAAGGCCCGGGCCGCCGCGGTGACGTCCGGGGCGGCGGTGACCGCGCTCATCACCGCGGGGTGGCGAGCGCCCCGGGCCACTACCAGGGCGATGTTGCTCTGATTGATGCCCCCCATGGTGGTCCAGGGGATGCGCAGGCGGGGCGCGATGTGCTCGATGGCCCCCACCCCCAATGGAATCACTCCCGGCTTGGTGGGGGTGGCGAAGATGGGGCCGATGTTGAGGTAGGAGGCCCCGGCTTCCTGGGCCGCCAGGGCTTCTTCCAGGGAATGGGTGGACGCGCCGATGATCAAATCCGGGGCGATGCGCCGGGCCGCGGCCACCGGGAGGTCCTCCTGGCCCAGGTGGACGCCGTCGGCCCCCGCGGCCAGGGCCATGTCCACCCGGTCATCGATAATCAATAGCGCCCTCGCGGCCGCAGTGCGCCGCCGGAATTCCACTGCCAGCTCATAATAACCGCGGCCCTCCAGGTCCTTTTCCCGGAGTTGGATAAGGCGCACTCCCGCGGCCAGGGTCCGGTCCAATACTTCCAGGGGGGATCGTCCGGCGCAGAAGGCCCCGGTGATCACCACGTAGAGATCGGCCTGATGGAACGCGGCCAGCCGCGCGCCCAGGCCCATCAACCGCCCCCCACGAGGCGCACCAGTTCCAGGACGTCTCCTTCGGCCAGCCGGGTTTCCTGGTAGGCGCCCCGGTCCACGATCTCGTGGTTGCGCTCCACCACGGTCCCCTGGGGGTGCAAACCCAGTTCGGTGAGCAGGTCGACGACCGTGGCCGCCCCCACCTCCCGGTATTCGCCGTTGATTTTCACTTTCACTAAAGCGCTCTCCTGTGTGGTGGGGGGAGGGCCAGGGCCAACGGCCCCGCCCTCCCCCCGCACCCCAATATATGTGGTCTGATTTAAGAGTCAAGTTTTAAGTTAGCGCTTATGCCCCGTCCTGACCGGGTCCTAAAGCCCCACCGGCTCCCTCCTCACGGCTTGCGCATCTCACACGGCCACCCGACTTTCCAACGGTCGGGTCCTGGTGGCGGGGGAATGGGCAGGTGGCAAACCTTGGTTGGTGGAATTTCTCAACCGTTTGGTACGCCAAAGCAAGCGAAAGGAATTTCTCATTGTGGACCGCCATCCGGTCCATCGGTCCCCAAAGGTGAAGCAGTGGTTGCAAGAACATCGCGATAAAATGCGATTATTTTTCTTCCCGGCTATAGCCCGGAACTGAACCCCGATGAATTGCTCAACCAGGATGTGAAGAGCAATACCATCAGAATAAATAGACCCGGCCATCAAGACGAATTGGTCAAAAATGTCCGGAGCTATCTACGTAAACGCCAACTGCAACCTCAGATCGTGGAAAATTATTTCCTATGAAAACATGTGCGGTACGCCGCCGCATAAAACGAGAACAGTTGAGCCTCTTGCAAAATTATGTAGCCGCAGGCTTCAGCCGGCGCCGGCACAGGCTGGAAAGCCTGTGCTACCGGATATTTCTTTAAGCAACATTGGGAAAATCGCAGCCTCAAAATGAATTTTGCAAGAGGCTCAGTTAATTGACCTGAGTAATAACTTGTCGATCAGTCACTCCCAGGCTATCATAGTGACCAATTTCCATTAGAATCATGACGCTTCCCTATAATCCACTGCGGGCCTGCTAGTAGGGGTTCGAGCAAAACACCGGCTTGGGGTCACTTCATGCAGATAAGTTTTCACGGGGCAGTCCAGACGGTTACCGGTTCTCAGCATTTGATTACGGCCAACGGGCAGCGCATTCTCCTTGACTGCGGCCTGTATCAGGGGAAGCGCGAGGAGGCCCGGAGACGAAACCGGGAGTTTGCCTTTGATGCCGCCGCCGTGGATGCCGTGGTTCTGTCTCATGCGCACATTGATCATTCGGGTAATATCCCTAACCTGGTGAAACAAGGATTCAGGGGCAAGATTGTCTGCACCACGGCAACGACTGCCCTCTGCGGCGCCATGCTCCTCGATAGCGGCCATATTCAAGAGGAGGACGTGGAGTATGTCAACCGGCAGCGGAGGAAGTATGGCGAGCCTCCGGTGGAGCCAATCTACACCCAGGAAGACGCAGCTGAGGCGCTCCAGTATTTTGAGGGGATCGGCTATGACCGGCCATACCGGCTAGGGCCGGGCATAACGTTGACTCTCTACGATGCCGGACATATGCTGGGCTCGGCCATTGTGGCCCTCGATTTTCAGCCTGGGAAAGGCGGGCCCAACCGGCGCTTGGTCTTTACCGGGGACCTTGGCCGGCCTCACTTGCCGATTTTGCGCGACCCCACCTTTCTTGCGGCCACCGACATCCTCATCATCGAGAGCACTTATGGCCATCGGACCCACCCTCCCCTGGAGGAGTCGGCGGAGGCTCTCAAACAGATTATCAAAAATACCAGCCAACGCGGGGGCAAGGTCATCATTCCGGCTTTTGCCGTCGAACGTACGCAGCTTCTGGTCTACCTCCTGAACAAGCTTTATCACCTGGGTGACCTGCCGGAAATCCCCATCTATGTGGATAGTCCTCTGGCGGTCGATGTGACTGACATTTTTCGCCGGCATCCTGAATACTTCGATGATGAAACCCAGGACTATCTGAGGCATCAAGATCCCGACGGGGATATTTTTGACTTCAAGCGGTTGCGATACATTAGAGACGTGGAACAGTCCAAGAAACTTCACGCTCTGAGAGGCCCCGGCGTGATCATCAGCGCTTCCGGCATGGCCGAGGCCGGGCGCGTCCAACATCATTTAAAAAACAATATCGAAGATCCCCGTAATACGGTCCTGATTGTCGGTTGGCAGGCCCCCAACACCTTGGGCCGCCGCCTGGTGGAAAAGGCGCCGGTGGTTAGAATTTTTGGAATGGAATACCATCTGGAAGCTGAAGTGGTGACGCTGAACGGCTTCAGCAGCCATGCCGACCAGCCTGGTCTTTTGAGTTGGGTCCAGGCCTTCAAGAAGCCCCCGGAACAGACCTTTGTGGTGCACGGCGACCCAGAAGCGGCCCAGGTGCTCGCCACTCGGCTGCGCAGTGATTTGGGTTGCCAGGAAGTGATGATCCCTTCACTACATCAGACTGTGGAAATCTAAAGATCCAGGGGCTGGGACTCCCGTGACCGCCACGCCCAATACAAATTTTACCTCCATTAGTGACGGAAGCAGTCGACGCCTCCATGCGACGTAATAGGTCGATTTCTCCTCGCCTTTCATTTTTTATCATTATCGGTCGGCGCTACTCTGGGTTCTTTGGCTGGAAATCAGATCTGGACTGATCTTCTCTGGCGTATTATACCATTTTCTCTTTCAAGTGCAACAAACTTAATCTGTAACTTATTGATAATCCGTAACTATCTTTACCGAAAACCGAAGACCGTATTATGCCGAGTTGCGTTCAAAAGGCTAGAAATGTCGGGGCGTGATTTATCACGCCCGCCTTTATGGGCGCAATAAATTGCCCCCTACAATAATACCTTTTTGATTGCATATTGGTATTAGGGACGTTTCTGCGCCGTCTGTTATTGGGGAGGCAGACCTGAGCATCAGGGGCGAACCGGCGGGGCAACTCATATCCGTAGCATGCACCCTGAACCACCGCGCCCGGCAAGGTCAATTTACCGGGCTTCCATTCGCATTTTAATACCAAAATGCAATCTAAAGGTAGCACAGGCTTTCCAGCCTGTGCTGACGCAGACTAAAGTCTGCGGCTATCGAATATAGCCGATTGAATGCGACCCGGTATAACTTCACTATCTAACCCTTGACTGGGCCTCTTGCAAGGCGTAGAATAATCTTGATTCGTCCATCAATCAGTTCCTGATTGCCCATATTGTAAAGGAGGTAAGCTTAATGGCGTGGCGGGTTGAAGTGGACCCGGACAAATGCACCGGCGATGAAGAATGTGTCAATGTCTGCCCCACCGGCGTCTTCGAAATGCAGGAAGGCAAAGCCGTGGTGGTCAATGAAGATGAATGCCTGGGCTGTGAGTCCTGCATCGAAGTCTGTCCTTCGGTGGCCCTCACTGTAACCGAAACTTAACCACCGAGACGCGGAGAACCCAGAGATTTCCAGGAGAAATTGTGATGGCCCTGACGGCCTTACCGCCAGGGCCATAATTTTTTCTCTCCGTGCAACTCTGTGCCCTCTGTGCTACTGAATCCGAGTTTCTGGTTTTTTCGCGAAGATTTTGCCTGTAACACCTTGATTTGATTAATGTAATTAGGTCATTTTTTAGTTTGGTTGCGGCCTTTAGGCCGCGATGTGCTACTGTGGTTTTTCTTTTTCACACCTCCCGGCACTCCTTGCACTGTTTCGCGGGTTCCAACTCCTCCGGCGTAGCCGGCCGCACCTCCAAGACCCGCACCTCATAATATAAATCCTGCCCCGCCAGGGGGTGGTTCAGGTCTAGCACCACCTGGTCTTTCGAGACCTCCTTCACCCGGGCCGGAAACTCCGCCGGAAAAGGCAGATTGGCCGGCAGCACCTGCATCCCTGCATAAGGCTTGACCCCCGGCGGAAAGACCTTATGACTCCATACCTGGATATTTGCCGGGTCCGGAAGACCGAAGCCTTCTTCCGCGGGTATGACGAATTCCATCTGGTCATTTTCCTTCAACCCCCAGAGGCGGCGCTCCAGACCCGGCAGCACCTCCCCCACCCCGGCGATAAAGCAGAGTTTTTCCGGCGCCGCGGCGCTGCCCCGGATCCATTCCCCCGACTCCAAGCGCAAACGGTATTCCAGACACACGTATTGATCCTGAGAAATTAACGGCATGGTTTCAACTCTCCGGTGATTAATGATATAATTTTATATGAGGGGAAGGCCTTCGCCAAGATGATTCGCAAAGCCCAGGTTAATGAGGTTCCGGAAATCCGCCGTTTCCTGGGGGAATTCGCCCAGGACAGCGGCATCCTCCAGCGCACCCTGGCGGACCTCTACGCCCATGTGAGGGACTATTTTGTCTACCGGGAAGGCCGGGGGCCTATTATAGGTATAGGCGCGCTGCACGTGTGCTGGGCCGGCCTGGGAGAAGTGCGCTCCGTGGCGGTGCTCCCGGAATTCCGGAACCGGGGCATCGGCTCGGAGCTGGTGAAAGCCTGCCTTAATGAAGCCCGGTCCCTGGGTCTGAGCGAGGTCTTTTGCCTGACGCTGCGCCCGGAGTTCTTCCAACGTTTCGGCTTTCGGCTGGTCTCCCGGGAGGACCTGCTGCCCATCGTCTGGGCCGACTGCGTCAACTGCGTCAAGTTCCCCGACTGCGATGAAGTCCCCATGGTGCTCAATTTGGAGGCGGGGATATAATATCAAGGAAATTTACACACCAAGGAACTGAGGTGTCAGGGATTATGCCGTCTGAAGTAATTATTGAATATACCGTCCATATTTGGCAGGAGGGCAATCAGTTTATTGCCCACGCCATGCCCCTGGATGTCATGAGTTCAGGTCTAACTCCGGAGGCAGCCCGAGAAGCCTTGGATGAAGCCGTAAGGGTCTTTCTTCTTACCCTGGAGGATATGGGGACAACAACGGACGTCCTTCAGGAATGCGGCTATCAGCTGATCCAGGGAAGCTGGAAAAGCCCTCTCTGGGTGTCCATTGAGAGGCATTCCGTTGTGGTCGGTATCTAATTTATGACCCGGATGGCGCCGGTCCATTGAAAGGTGCTGGAGAAAATATTCAAGGCCAAAGGATTTAAATTTGCCCGGCAAGAGGGCAGTCATCGCTCATACGTGAAACCCGGCATTTCCAGGCCCATCGTAATTCCCACTTATGATGAAGTCCCGGTTTCCATTATTAAAAACAATCTTAAAACCGCGGGAATTTCGAGAGATGAGTTTCTGGCGTTATTAAAAGATGCTCTATAAACAAATAATTTATTTGATGCCAAGCCAAATTATAGTCTCTTGGAATTAATAGGAAGAGTTACATTATCATATATTACTATCCAAACACAACTATAGATACAGGTTCTGGAATAATGTGAATGGATATCTTTTTTCACATATTTATTGTTTTTATAATCTTTGCTTTATCTATCGGTTTTATTATATTTGCAAGTAAGAAAATAAAAGAAACAGCAAAAGAACTTAGTTTTTTTATTAAGGAGAATTTTTTAGTTCAGCCGTGCTCCAAATGCCATGAGTTTAGCATGCGACTTCTAGATATCAGCCCTAATGCTCGTTCTGTGCATTATCAGTGTATGCACTGCGGAAAAAAATGCGTGCTGCTGCGGGAACACCCAATGCCGCCGAGGTAACCAGTATTTGGGTTAGGTTTGGAATGAGGGATAGAATTTCTACTTTTCCTGTGGAGTTCACTACAGCACCAGGTCCATTGCCATACGAACAAACTACCCGAACACCAATACCGGAAGCTATTAGAGCAGAAGTTTGGAGACGAGATCAGGGATGCTGTGTAAATTGTGGGTCAAAGGAGAACCTGCAATTTGACCATATTATCCCTATAGCCAAAGGCGGTGCGACCTCACCCCAAAACCTCCAGCTTCTATGCAAGGGTTGTAATCTTGCCAAAGGGATAAAGATATAGCTTTTGGTGGCCCTTAGTGGTTAAAAGTACCCTTGGCGTCTTGGCGTCTTGGTGGTTAACTATTCAGCCACCACCTGAACTTGACAGTAATTGGCCTAATGGTTATGTTAAATATTGGTACTATGCCATATCTTGCACCAAAATAAGATGATTTCTTTCATCCGGTGAAGCCTGGCTTTGTCGGGTTTTTTTATTTGACTGAAAAATGATCAGCTACCTCATCAAAAAAATCTTCGGCAGCAAAAACGACCGGGAACTCCGGCGCCTGGCCCCCATCGTGGACCAAGTCAACGCCCTGGAGCCTCAATTCCAGGCGCTGAACGACGCCGACTTCCCGGCCCAGACGGCCAAGTTCAAAGAGCGCCTGGACAACGGCGAACCCCTGGACGACCTCCTCCCCGAAGCCTTTGCCGCGGCCCGGGAGGCCGCGGTGCGCACCGTGGGGATGCGCCCCTTCGACGTCCAGATTATCGGCGCCGGGGTCCTCCACCAGGGCAAAATCGCCGAAATGAAAACCGGGGAAGGCAAGACCCTGGTGGCGGTCCTCCCGGCCTATCTCAACGCCCTGAGCGGCGAGGGCGTCCACATCGTCACGGTGAACGACTACCTGGCCCGCCGGGACACCCAGTGGATGGGCCCCATCTACAACTTTCTGGGCCTCACCGTGGGCACCATCCTCCACGGCCTGGACGACGCCCAGCGCCGGGAGGCATACAACGCCGACATCACCTACGGCACCAACAACGAGTTCGGCTTCGACTACCTCCGGGACAACATGAAGTTCTCATTAGAGGATATGGTGCAGCGGGAGTTCAATTACGCCATCGTGGACGAAGTGGACTCCATCCTCATCGATGAAGCCCGCACCCCCCTGATCATCTCCGGCCCCGCGGAGGAGTCCACCCAGCTTTACTACGTCCTCAACCAGTTGTCCTTGCAGCTCAAAAAAGAGGCCCACTTCACCGTGGATGAAAAAGGCCGCCGGGTCCTGATCACCGAAGAAGGTGTGGCCCGGGCGGAAAAGCTCTTAAACATTAATAACCTGTATGATCCCCGGAACGTGGAGTTGGTTCACCATATGAACCAGGCCCTGAAGGCCCAGAACCTCTTCAAGCGGGACGTGGACTATATCGTTAAAGACGGCCAGGTCATCATCGTGGATGAGTTCACCGGGCGCCTCATGCCCGGCCGCCGTTACTCCGACGGCCTCCACCAGGCCCTGGAAGCCAAGGAAGGGGTGCGCATCGAAAACGAAAACCAGACCCTGGCCACCATCACTTTCCAGAACTACTTCCGCATGTATAAGAAGCTGGCGGGCATGACCGGCACCGCGGACACCGAAGCTGAGGAATTTAAGAAGATTTACAACCTGGAAGTGATGGTTATCCCCACCCACAAGACCATGATCCGCACCGACAACCCGGACGTCATCTACAAGACCATGGACGAGAAATACGAGGCCGCGGTGGAGGAGATTAAAGACTGCCATGACCGGGGCCAGCCGGTGCTGGTGGGCACCACCTCCATTGAGAAGTCCGAGCGCTTGAGCAAAATGCTCAAACGGGAAGGCATCAAGCATGAGGTCTTGAACGCCAAGCACCACGAAAAAGAGGCGGAGATCGTGGCCAAGGCCGGGCAGTTGGGCATGCTGACCATCGCCACCAACATGGCCGGCCGGGGCACCGACATCGTCTTAGGCCCCGGGGTGGTGGAAACCGGCGGCCTCCACATCCTGGGCACCGAGCGCCATGAATCCCGGCGCATCGACAACCAGCTCCGGGGCCGTTCCGGCCGCCAGGGCGACCCGGGCACCTCCCGCTTTTATCTGTCCCTGGAAGACGACCTGCTGCGCATCTTCGGCTCCGACCGGCTCAAAGGGATAATGGGCCGCCTGGGGATGGACGACGACCAGCCCATTGAGCACCGCATGGTGTCCAACGCCATCGAAAAGGCCCAGAAACGGGTGGAGGGCCACAACTTCGACATCCGCAAGCACCTCCTGGAATACGACAACGTCATGAACCGGCAGCGAGAAGTCATCTACGCCCAGCGCCGTCAGATCCTGGCCGGCGAAGGCCTCCAGGACAACATTGAGGAAATGAGCGCGGAGTTGCTGGAAGACATGGTTGCCGAGTACACCAACGACAGCCCCCCGGAGGAGTGGGACCTCCAGGGCTTGAACGACGCTTTCCGGCGCCAGTTCGGATTCCGGTTGTCTTTTCCCGAGGAACTCAACGGCGACCTGGAAGAATACCTGGTGGAGCAGGTCAACCAACGGCTCGCGGCCAAAACCCAGGAGATCGGCCCGGAACTTTTTTCCCAGCTCCAGCAGATGGTCATGCTCCAGATCGTGGACAACCACTGGAAGGACCACCTGCTCTCCATGGACCACCTGCGGGACGGCATCGGTCTCCGGGGCTACGCCCAAGTGGACCCCTTGCGGGAATACCAGCGGGAAGGCTACGACATGTTCATGGACCTGGTCCACCGCATCAAGGCCGACACCATCGGGGCCATTTTCCACCTCCAGATTAAACCCCATCAGGAAATCCCCGAGGAGGCCCGAAAGCCCGAGCATCAGCTGGCCTACAGCCACGGCAACGGCGGCGGCGCCGCCGCGCCCGCGAAGAAGGACTCCAAAAAGGTGGGCCGCAACGACCCCTGCCCCTGCGGCAGCGGCAAGAAATATAAAAAGTGCTGCGGGAAGTGAGGTTTAGGAGAGGGGGCCAGGGGCATATAGCCCCTGCCCCCTCTCCCAAACCCCCACCCCCAATCCCTTGTGATTTTCTTAATCATGATCTGCATTTCATCAGCCGGTTCAAGCCGGAAAGCATAAGGACTAATGGTGGCACAGCGCGGCCTTGAG
>VGSO01000060.1 GCA_016874945.1 Deltaproteobacteria bacterium | reverse complement strand
GACGTCGCCATTTAAAGAAAAAAACCGGACCTCCGCTACTCCCGGTTGGGGCAGAGATAAAACTTCGGCTTCCAGGATCAGCCCGAATTTTAGCACCTGACCCTTTTTCAACCGCCCCCGGTAAGTTGCTTCTGCCTTCGCGGCGTTTGGGGCACGGCACGCCGTGCCCCTACTTGCCGCCGGCTCCTTATGCTCCACTTCAAGAGAGATAGCTTGCCTGCCTTTCGAAGAAAAACCTTCTGGGGGTTGGGGGAGGGGGTTTGGGGGAGTTTTTTGTAAGCGCAGGGGCCGTCGGCCCCTGGCCCCCTCCCCAAAATAATTCTCCCCCACCGGCAGGTGGTGGAGCAGCAGTTCCACCCGGCCGCCGCTGGCTTTATGGCCCCGCAGCCGCGCCGGAAAAACCCGGGTGTCGTTGAGCACCAACAGGTCGTCCCGGTCCAGCCATTGGGGCAGATCCCGGAAGGCGCCGTGGTGGGTGGTTCCCCCATCCCGTTTCAGCACCAGGAGGCGTGACGCATCCCGGCGGGCCAGGGGATGCAGGGCCACCAGTTCCGGCGGCAGGGGAAAATCGTATTCCTCAATCAGGGTGGTCATGGATTTCCCTGGAATTAATCCCAAACGCCTATTCTTGTCAATGCTTAATCGGTGAAACTCCCGGACGGGCGGAACGAAACCGGTAATTGACGCGGGGGCCGTACTTTGATAAGTTTAATGTATTATTAAGATTTTGCCCAAGGATGGTGAAGCGTTGAAAGGCAAAGTTTTCATATGGTTAGGGGTACTGATGCTGCTGGGGGGCTTCGGTTTCGCCCAGGCCGCAGTTAGTCCGGCAGAGGTCATGGCCAAGGTTCAGGCCCAATACGACAAATCCGGCGGCTTGAAAACCCGGTTTCGCCAGGAATCCCGCCTCAAGGCGGTGAGTCACGCCGATATGGCCGAGGGCTGGATGTATTTTCAAAAACCCTCCCGCATGCGCTGGCAGTATGAATCCCCCCCGGACCAGAAAAAGGAGCTGATCTCCGACGGCAAACAGGTGTGGATGTACATCCCCCAGGACAGTCTGGTGATGATATACCCCGTTAACCAGGTGCTGCGCTCCGACCTGGTGATGCGGTTTTTCTCCGGCATGGGCCAGTTTCAGAAGGATTTCCAGATTTCCTGGCGCCGGCCTCCTGAGTTGGGCAAACCTTATGTCATCGACTGCATTCCCCAGCAGCCCCAGCCGGAGTTGAAGGTCCTTACCCTGACCATCAACCCCCGCACCTTCATATTGGAGAAGCTGGAGTTCACCAACGCGGTGGGGGAAGAAACCCGGTTCACCTTTACCCAGTCCCAACTGGACGTGCGCCTGGCCCCCGATTTCTTCACCTTCACCCCCCCGCCCGGAGTCCAGGTGGTTAAAGAAGGTCAGGGATCTTAACTTAATAAAAATATAACCTGCGCCATGCCCGCCATATCTGGCGGCCATGGGCCGCCGTGCAAAATGTAGAACAGCCGCCCCCGGCTGTTCTTTGGAAGGGCCACGTCGTGCCGTGCCCGTAGGGGCGGCCCGGCGGGCCGCCTGCTTAGGGAGCCCGGCCGAAGCCCACAGTTTTTTATTGCTGGCACAGGCTTTCCAGCCTGCGCCGAGATAACGCGTCAAAACAGAAAGTATAGGCTTCTCCGACCAAGATATGGAATTCTCCGACAAACAACAAGAAATCCGACGGCTGCTCCGGGAGCGCCGGGCCATCATGCTGGCCCACAACTATCAGCCCGGGGAAATCCAGGACGTGGCCGACTATGTGGACGACTCCCTGGGCCTGTCCCTTACCGCCAGCCAGACCGACGCGGAGGTCATCGTGTTCTGCGGCGTCCATTTCATGGCGGAAACCGCGGCCATTATCTGCCCCGGTAAAACGGTGCTCCTTCCCCGGCTGGACGTGGGCTGCTGCCTGGCCGAGTCCGTCACCGCGGCCAAGCTCAAGGCCCGCAAGGCCGAACTGCCCGGGGTGCCCGTGGTCACCTATGTCAATTCCACCGCCGCAGTGAAAGCCGAAAGCGACATCTGCTGCACTTCCGCCAATGCGGTGCGGGTGGTTAATTCTTTAACCGCCTCTCGAGTTTTAATGATCCCGGATCAGAACCTGGCCCTGTATACCGCCCGCCACACCTCCAAGGATATCGAAATCATCGCCTGGGAAGGCTGGTGCAACGTCCATGACGGGTTGACCGCGGAAGAAGTGGAGGACTGCAAGGCGGCGCGTCCCCAGGCGGTATTTGTGGCCCATCCCGAGTGCAACCCGGAGGTGCTGGAACTGGCCGACGCGGTGCGCTCCACCAGCGGCATGCTCAAATTCGTCCAGGAATCCCCCTCCCGGGAATTTATCATCGGCACGGAAAAGGGCATCCTCCACCGGATGCACCAGGAAAATCCGGGCAAGCATTTTTACAGCCCTTCTAAACGCCTTATTTGCCGGCCCATGAAGCGCATAACCCTGGACGACGTCCTTGCCGCGCTTAAGGAAAACCGCCACCGCATCACCGTTCCCGAAGAGGTGCGGGTCAAGGCGCTCCGGGCGGTGGAGCGCATGCTGGCCGTGCCCCGGGACTAAAAACCGGCCACCCCAATTAAGCCAGACGATTTCCCCTAATAAAAAATTTTAATATCTCGGCGCCGCCGGCCAGGGGTGCGTGCAGTCCGGATAACCCTTGGTCGCTTCTACTCGAAGGAGCGCCGCATTTCGATCCGAATCAGGGCAAAATCAATCGCCGCGAAAAATCTCTTCACTGAAGCAAAAACTCCCCTATTCTTTTCTCCGTCCTCCTTTGCATTAATCTAATTCGGACAAAGACCGATAAGAATATTGCAGGCCTGCTTTTGGGGTCAATAAGTAAAGTTTGCCCTTGGAAGATGGAAACTCCTGAGACTTTGAAAGATATCCGGCACTCCTTGCACGATCTGGCCCAGCCCCTGGCCACGGTCACCGGGCTGGTGGACCTCTTGCTCCTGGAAGCCGACGATAATCATCCCTGGCTCCAGGAACTTATGACCATCAGCACCGAGTTGGAAAAGGCTTTGGATATCATCGGGGAAATCCGGCGCATCGCCCGGGAAGCCTCCGAAGAATCATCGATGTCGCCCGCAACCCATTGAGGCGGGTCTTCGGTCTTCGGTCTTCGGTTTTTTTCAGGATAGCCCTATTACCTGAACCTTCCCCCCTCTGCTTGCAGCTCACTTCTTCTGCCTTGCTAATCCTCATAAAACTCCCTATGATGTTTCAAAGAGATTGTTGCACGATTTTTTCTTTACCGAAAACCGAAGACCGAAAACCGAAAACTGCATTCAAATGGCCGGCAAGACTATCCCCCCGGAAGTGACGGCCCGGGTGAAAGAGCTCCGGGAACAGATTCACTATCATAATTACCGCTATTACGTACTGGACAGCCCGGTCATCTCAGACGATGAGTTTGACCGCCTCCTGCGGGAGCTTGAGCAGTTGGAGGAAGGGCACCCCGAGCTTATCACCCCTGACTCCCCCACCCAGCGGGTGGGCGCCCCGCCCCTGGAAAAATTCGAAACCGTGGTTCACCGCCAGCCCATGCTCTCCCTGGAAAACGCCTTCAGCGAGGCGGAGGCCCGGGATTTCGATGAACGCCTCAAGCGTTTCCTGCGCACCTCCGAAGAATTTCTATACGTGGTGGAGCCTAAGATGGACGGCGTGGCGGTGGAGCTGGTATATGAACGGGGCCGCCTCGCCGTGGGCTCCACCCGGGGCGACGGCCTCCGGGGGGAAAACGTCACCCAGAATCTGAAGACTATCCACACCATCCCGCTGCAGGTGCTTAAGGACCAAGAACCCGCCCCGGAGTTGTTGGAAGTCCGGGGGGAAGTCTACATGGACATCGGGGAATTCAAAAAATATAACGAGCAGCGCCTGGCCCAGGGCGAGCCGGTCTTCGCCAACCCCCGGAACGCCGCGGCGGGGTCGCTGCGCCAGTTGGACCCCAACATCACCGCGGCCCGGCCGCTGAAAATTTATTGCTACGGGGTGGGCGAAGTCGTGGGGCGGACCTTTGCAACCCACTGGGAGACTCTTCAAGCCCTGAAGGACTGGGGCTTCCGCATCAACCCCATGATTGAGCGCGCCGTGGGGATTGACTCCGCCATCGCCTATCACCACCGCCTGGAGCACCGGCGCCACGGCCTTTCCTACGAAATCGACGGAGCGGTCATCAAGGTGGACTCCCTGACCCTCCAGGAGCGCCTGGGCGCCAAGAGCCGCAGCCCCCGGTGGGCTTTGGCTTACAAGTTCGCGGCCACCCAGGAGACCACCCGGGTCCTGGACATTAAGGTAAACGTGGGCCGCACCGGCGCGGTGACCCCCATGGCGGTGATGGAGCCGGTGGAAGTGGGAGGCGTCACGGTGAGCCGGGCCACCCTCCATAATGAAGACGAAGTGGCCCGGAAAGACGTGCGCCTCGGCGACTGGGTCCTGGTGCAGCGGGCCGGGGACGTCATCCCGGAGGTGGTGCAGGTCATCACCGAACGGCGCACCGGCCAGGAAAAACCCTTCCAGATGCCCTCCCGTTGCCCGGTGTGCGGCGCCGGGCTGGTGCGCCCCCCGGGGGAAAAGGTCACCCGCTGCCCCAACCCCCGGTGCGGCGGGGCCTTGGCCCGGAGTATCTTTCACTTTGCCGGCAAAACCGGCATGGACATCGACGGCCTGGGGGAAAAAATCATCGTGCAGTTGATGGATAGCGGCCTGGTCCAGGACCCCAGCGACCTCTACAAGCTGACGGAAGACGACCTCATCCCCCTGGAGCGCTTTGCGGAAAAATCGGCCCAGAACATCATCGCGGCCATCCAAAAAAGCAAGCAGGTCACCCTGAACCGGTTCCTCAACGCCCTGGGCATCCGCTACGTGGGGGAAGCCACGACCCAGCTCCTGGCCCGCCACTTCGGGACCCTGGAAGCCCTCATGGCCGCGGATTTCAATGAATTAAAGCAGGTGGAAGGAATCGGCCCCACGGTGGCTCAGAGCATCGAGGAATATTTCAATGATCCCCGCAACCAAGAACGCCTGGCCAAGCTAAAGGCCGCGGGCCTGGAAATCTCCCCCCCGGAGCGCCTCGCGGCCAGCCCCCTGGCCGGCAAGACCTTCGTGTTCACCGGCGCCCTCAGCATTTCCCGGGAAGAGGCCAAGGCCCTGGTCACCGCCCGGGGCGGCAAAGTTAGCTCCGCCGTGTCCGCCCAGACCGACTACGTGGTGGCCGGGACCGATCCCGGCAGCAAGTACATTAAGGCCAGGGAACTGGGAATAACCATTTTGGACGAAGCGGGGTTTCTGGAACTGGTGAGGTAGCAGTATCATCGACCAGTGGACAGTAGTCCCTGGTCCCTGATCACGGATAACTGATTACTGATTACTGATTACTACTCTGCCCCCTGACCCCTGCCCATTTCGGTTGACAGGCATGGCTTTTTATCTATATATGATATATTTCAGCGATGCATTATCAGAAGGCTACCCATGGGTGAAGACCCCCAAGAGCAGCAGCAATCCCCGGGCTTAGCCGGGGACGAGAAGCCCAAATCCTGGTGGGCCCGCTTGGTCAGCCGTCTGGCCGGCTGGCTGGGAGGCCAGGAATTCCACTACGCCGGCTACCTCCCCAGCCGCCCCGGGTTTTTGCTGCGTTATACCCTGGACCCCTTTTTTTCCAAGGTCTCCGTCAACCCCCGCCACCTGGAGCGCCTGCATGAATTGGCCCAACAGGGCGCGGTGGTTTATGCCCTGAAGTACCGCAGCCATCTGGATTTTCTCTTTTTCAACCGCCGCTACCAAAAGCTGGGGGTTATAGCGCCGGAAGTGGCCTTTGACCTCAATCTCTGGATATGGCAGCCTTTTTCCCATCTGGTGCAGATCCTGTCTGCCGCGGTGAATTACTTCACCCGGCGCCGGTCCTGGCCCAACCCCTTCCAGGACGGCTATTTTCTCAAGACTCTCCAGGAAAGGCGGGGGTCGCTCCTCTTTCTGGTGGACCAGGTGGGTTTCCGCCAGCGCTTTTTGAAGCCCCGGGAAGATCCCATCCGGCACCTCCTGGAACTCCAGTTGCAGCTTGACTTCCCTATCTTCCTGGTCCCCCAGATGGTCATGTACTCCAAAGAACCGGATCGAGAAGACAAGGGGCTGTTTCAGCTATTTTTCGGGGACAGCGAAAATCCGGGAAAACTGCGCAAGCTGATCCTTTGTTTCCTCAAGGCCAAGCAGGCGGTGGTGGAAGTGGCCGAGCCGATCAACCTTAAAGATTTCCTGGCCGGCGCTTCCAAGGAGGGACGCCTGCGGGATCTGGCCCAGGAAGTGCGGCGGGAATTGATTCAACGCCTGGACGCCAAAAGACGCCTGGTGGTGGGGCCGGTGAACAAATCCCGGGAAGAGTTCCTGGAGCTTACCCTTACCGACCCCAGCCTCACCCGCTTCATGGAACATATGGCGGAGACGGAGAAGAAAAAAATCTCCCGGATCAAGAAAAACGCCCAGGACTGCTTCTGGGAGATGTCCGCGGACTTCAACGCCTTCACCGTCACCTTCATGATGTGGTTGGTCAAGCGCCTGTCTCTGCACCTGTTCGACGGGGTGGCCTTTGACGAAGAGGGGTTCGAAAGAATTCGCCAGGCGGGGGAGCGCGGCAACCTGGTCTTTATCCCCAATCACAAAAGCCACCTGGACTACCTGCTCCTGAACTACCTGATATATACGCACCACATGCACCCCCCTCGCATCGCCGCGGGGAAAAATCTGGCCTTCTGGCCCATCGGGTTCTTCTTCCGGGGCTGCGGCGCTTTTTTCATCCGCCGCCGGTTCCACGGAGCCAAGCTTTACGCCGAGGTGCTCTACACTTACCTCAAGACCCTGGTCAAAACCGGACATAACCTGGAGTTCTTCATCGAAGGGGGCCGGAGCCGCACCGGCAAGCTGGTGCTGCCCAAATTGGGACTTCTTAACATGATCCTCAAGACTTACGAGGATCGCGCCTGCCCGGACATCTTCTTCGTGCCTACCTTCATCGGCTATGACCAGGTGCCTGAAGAAAAGGATTACCTCAAAGAGCTGAAAGGCCGGGAAAAAGAGACGGAATCCGTGGGGCAACTGGTGAAAGCCCGGAAATTTTTGCGCCACCGCTACGGTCGGGCCTATATCCAGTTTGCGGAACCCATTTCTCTAAAACAGTACCTGGCCCAGTTCCCCCCGGAGCACTCAGACCCGATGGACATCCGGAACCATGGTCCGGATCTGGCTCAACTCATTATTCAAGCTATTAATAACATTTCCGTGGTCACTCCCTTTTCCCTGGTCTGCGCCGCCTTGCTCACCTACCCCCGCAAAGGGGTGTACCGCCGGGAACTTCTTCAGATTATCCAGGTGCTTCATGAATTTCTATTGGCACGCCGGGTTCTCCGGGCCGAGTCCCTGGAGCACCTGCCCCAAGCCGTGGAAGAGACCTTGGGCCTGTGTGAGACCCGCAAACTCATCACCCCCATCGAAAAGGAAGAGGGCCTCACCGATGAACTGGGATTGGGAGGCTACAGTATCGACGAATCCAAACGGCCCACCCTGGATTATTATAAAAATAATATCCTCCATTTCTTCCTCCCCGCGTCCCTGGTCTCCCTGGCCATCCTGGCGGGGCAGGGCTTTGAATTCCAGAAGGACGATATTTTAACAGACTTCAAATTTCTTTCGGACTTTTTCAAAAACGAATTTATTTTTGAAGATCTGGACCCGGAACTCCAGGTGTCCCAAGTTCTTACTTACTTCACCGCCCGGGGCGTGCTGGTCAATATCGACCGCCAGGAAGCCCGCTACACTCTCTCGGCCTCGGGCCTCAAGGAATTGGCCTATTTCTCCAACCTTCTGTACAACTATCTGGAATGCTACTGGATTGTCTTTCGCTCCATCAAATACCTGCAGAAAAGGCCCCGGAGCGAAAAAGAATTCCTCAAGCGGATCCACTCCATCGGCCAAAAACTCCACAAACTGGGGGAAGTGGAGCGCTCCGAAGCCCTGTCCGAAGCCACCTTCCGGAACGCCCTGAAGCTTTTCGGGGAAAAAGGCATCGTGCTCAAAAGAGCCCCGGAAGGCAAAGGGGCCACCACCTTCAGCCGCCCCTCCGACGAAGACGCCAAAGACTTCTACGGCCGCCAACTGGCGCGGTTTTTGCGGAGATAATCAGGGGCTTTCCACCCAATATTAACAGCTTTTTTGACCGAAAACCGAAAACCGAAAACCGAAATCCTCCATAATGCCTTGACAACCCGCCAAAATCCTTTAATATTATAAAGCTAAGGTTTTTTCAGGAGGCATCACGTGTACGCCATCATTCAAACGGGCGGCAAACAATATCGGGTTTCCCCCGGAGACGTTCTCCGGGTGGAGCGGCTCCCCGGTGAACGGGGCGATGAAATCACGCTGGATCAGGTGCTCATGGTCTCTGACGGCCAGGAATTCCGGGTGGGTGTGCCCCTGGTGGAAAATGCCGCGGTAAAGACTCGCATCTTGCAACAGGGCAAGGCCAAGAAGGTGGTGGTATATAAAAAGAAGCGCCGCAAGAATTACCGCCGCCGCCAGGGACACCGGCAGTTGTTCACCGCTTTGCAAATTCAGGAGATTATTTTTAGTTGACGGTGGACGGGTCACAGTTATCAGTTATTGAATCCATAAAAGGATCCCAAAGATAAAACTTTGAACTTTGAACTGTCAACTGTGAACTAAGAAGGAGTTTTTCATGGCACATAAAAAAGCCGGCGGCAGTTCCCGCAACGGCCGCGACAGCGCCGGGAAACGCCGGGGCGTCAAGCGCTTTGCCGGCCAGGCGGTGTCCGCCGGCGCCATTATCGTGCGCCAGGTGGGCACCCGGATACATCCCGGCGCCAACGTGGGCATGGGCCGGGACTACACCCTCTTCGCCAAGATCGACGGGGTGGTGGCCTTTGAAGCCTTCGGCAAGGACCGCAAACGAGTCAGCGTCTATCCTGCAATGTGAAATCCTTTCCCGATGAGGTGGAGATCAACGCTCGGGGAGGGGCCGGGGGTGCGGGGTGCGTCAGCTTCCAGCGGGCCGCCTTCAAGCCCCGGGGCCGGCCCGACGGCGGTGACGGCGGTTCCGGCGGCGATGTGGTGCTGGAAGCATCACAAGCCTTGCGCACCCTGAGCCATTTCCGCCGCCGCCGCCTCTTTCAAGCTCCCTCCGGCAAGCCCGGCCAGAAGTCGGACCGCCACGGCCGGAGCGGTTCCCTCCTGATTGTTTCCGTCCCCCTGGGCACCCGGGTCTATGACTCCGACACCGGCGAACTGTTGGGAGATCTCCTCATCTCCGGAGAGCGCCTGATTTTGGCCAAGGGCGGCCGGGGCGGCAAAGGGAACTCCCATTTTACTTCCTCGCGGCTGCGCTCCCCCCGCTTTGCCCAGCCCGGGGAAAAGGGCGGCGAGCGCCGGGTCCGGCTGGAGTTGCACATCCTGGCCGACGTGGGTCTCATCGGCCAGCCCAACGCCGGTAAATCCACCCTGCTGCGGGCGTTCACCGCGTCCAAAGCCCGGGTGGCGGCTTTCCCGTTCACCACCCTCAGCCCCCAGTTGGGCGTGCTGTTCAAAGAAGATCAAGAGCCGTTAATTCTGGCGGAAGTGCCCGGCCTCATCCCCGGGGCCCACCGGGGCAAAGGGCTGGGCCATCGGTTCCTGCGCCATCTCAAGCGCACCCGGCTCCTGGTGCACCTTATTGATCTGAGCCAGGTGGACCCGGACCAACCTTTGGCCCCATTAGAGAAATTGGAAAAAGAATTCCGCGCCTTTGATCCCAACTTGCTTTACAAACCGCGTTTGATCGCGTTAAATAAAATCGACCTGTTGCCGCCGGATTTTCCCCGGCAGCAGGTGATCAAGGCATATGAAGACGCCGGCTGGCGCGTCCTGGCGGTCTCCGCCCAGGCGGGCCAGGGTCTGGATGCCTTGGTGGAGGCCATCTGGGAGGAGTTTCACCGCCACGCCCATGACCTCGGTGCGGCAACCATACCTGAATAAAGCCCGGAGAGTGGTGCTCAAGGCGGGGAGCGCCGTGTTGACCACCCCCGACGGTCTTAATCAGCCTCTCATCGAACGCTTGGTGGCGGAGACCTTCTCCCTTGCGAGCGGCGAGCGGGAATTCATCATCGTCTCTTCCGGGGCCGTGGCCGCGGGCTGCCGCAAGCTGGGCCTGAGCAGCCGCCCCACCGGCATCCCCCAGCAGCAGGCGGTGGCCGCGGCGGGCCAGAGCGCCCTGACCCAGGTCTATGAAGAAGCCTTCGCCCGCTTCGGCCTCAAGGTGGCCCAGATCCTCCTGACCCACGACGACCTGGAGTCCCGCCAGCGCTTTCTCAACGCCCGCAATACCCTCTTTACCCTGCTCCAGTGGGGCGTGGTGCCGATCATTAACGAAAACGACACCGTGGCCACCGATGAGCTCAAGTTCGGGGACAACGACAACCTGGCGGCCCTCATCTGCAACCTGGTGGAGGCGGACCTGCTCATCCTCCTCACCGACATCGACGGCCTCTTTGACAAGGACCCCCGGGAGCACCCCGACGCCAGACTGGTGCCCCTGGTGGAGTCCTTTGACGCCAAACTGGAGAAGGCCGCCTCCGGGCGGGCCGGGGCCCTGGGCCGGGGCGGCATGGTCAGCAAACTCCAGGCCGCCAAGAAAGCCGCGGCCGCCGGCGTCCCCACCATCATCGCCAACGGATTGAAGCCCGGCATCCTGGAAGCCATTTTTTCCGGGGAGGAATTGGGCACTTTTGTTCTCCCCCAGGCCCACCGGCTCAAGAGCCGCCAGTACTGGCTGGCTTACAACGTCACCCCCAAGGGCGCCATCCTGGTGGACCGGGGGGCGTGGAGGGCCCTGGTGCGGGGCGGGAAAAGCCTGCTCCCCGCGGGCATCCTGGAAGTCTTCGGCGGCTTCGGCAAAGGCGCGCCGGTGCAGCTCCTGGACCCCGACGGCAAACCCTTCGCCATGGGCCTCACCAACTACTCGGCCCGGGACATCGGCCGCATCAAGGGCCGCCAGACCGCCGAGATCGCCCAATCCCTGGGCGCCAAAGGCTACGATGAAGTCATCCACCGGGATAACCTGGTGATCTACCCGGACGCGGGGTAGGGAAGGGGGAGGTAGAGTAAATGTGAATTTGGGGGAGGGGCCAGGGGCAGTGGCACAGGCGTCTCGCCTGTGGACCTTAGCCTGCCCCTCCCCCAAACCCCCACCCCCACCCCATAAGTTGGTGGCACATCGCGGCCTAAAGGCCGCAACCAAACTAAAAAATGACCTAATTACTTTAATCAAATCAAGGTGTTACAGGCAAAATCTTCGCGAAAAAACCAGAAACTCGGATT
>VGSO01000059.1 GCA_016874945.1 Deltaproteobacteria bacterium | reverse complement strand
CCTTCCTTTGCAGGTTGACCTGGAACTCCTGGGGGGCGCACCGCGTCCCCCCAATTCGCCTTTTTGATGGTTAGGAGGCCAGGGGCGGGAGCAGGTTCCGGGGAGCCGCCTTCATGGGGTCCCGAGGCTTTCAGGGCCGGTGAGGCCCGCGGGGGGAGGGGCTCGGGAACCCCGGAGGGCTCCGGCGCCGCATTTTCAATATGAATAACCCCCCGGGCATCCCGGTAACGCCGGATCCCTCCCCCAGAAGCAGTCACTTCCTTCGGTGAATCCTTAACCGCGACGACAAGTTCCGGGAGAGAAAAAGCCGCCTTTTTTATGGGTAAAGGAGGCGCCTTATCCGGGGCCAGGGTTTCAGGGGGCGAAGTGGAATTGCCGCTGGCGGTGGGAGCCGGAGCAGGGCTGGGAGGCGCAGATTTCGGCGCCTCCATGGCCGGAGGGGAGGAAGTGGCCACCGGTGTTTCCAGGGGGGCGGGGGAATTGGCCCCGGCCTCCGGAGAGGGAGCCTTCCGGGGCTTCACGTTGCTGATCCGGATGACCCCTTGGGAGTCCACCGACTTCTCAATGGACGCAGCTAAGGCCGGACTGCTCCATAAGACCAGCCCCGCCAGGACCATCCCGAAGATTCGACCTCGGCTCATGGGCAAGAAATGCAGCCGTCAGCCTTCTGTAGATTTTTCGGTTTTCAGTTTGCTTCAGGGCGCTTAACTATTTTAACACTTATAGACTAATAATTCGGCGTCGAAAAGGCAAAAAAATTCCGGTAGTGGATCAGTCTGATACACTACCACTATTCCCGGAACGTCATAGTCGGAGGATCTAGCCGTTGGACGCCTGATTACGTCCCCTACCCGCTGTCGGGAAGAGTATAACCGGAGCCTAAAGCGTGGGCGCGATGAATACCAGCAGCCGGAGGCGGGTCTGGGCCCTGAGGCCATGGGGTTCGGTCACCGGCATGATCTGGAGAACCCCGGGTGTGGCGGGAATTTCTTCCGGCCCCCCGGTGAACACCCCTTCGCCCTCCAGCACCAGGAGAGCCACTTCCGAGTCCGCGGGATGTGAATGAACCGGCAGTTCCTGTCCCGCCTCGAAGTTGAAATTGAGGACCCGCAGGTTGGGGGAATCGAAGATCAGTTCCCGGAAGAACCGTTCCTTGCTGAATTTGGCCGTGTCCTGCAAATTGAAGATCTTCATGGTCGCCTCTTATGGTACAGTCTTCGGTCTTCGGTCAAAAGTCATGGGGATAGATGGCGGATAATCCTGGCAAACCATATAGTTACTGGCAAGATTTGTCAAAAGGTTTTCTTGCTGTCCAGGAGCAGGGTCACGGGCCCGTCATTGATGAGGCCCACTTCCATCATCTGGCGGAAGCGGCCGGTGGCCACTTTGAGGCCGTAGCCCGCCATCGCCCGGACCAGGTCGTCATAAAGCTTTTCCGCCTGCTCGGGAGGCCCGGCGGCGTCAAAGGAGGGACGCCGGCCTTTGCGGCAGTCCCCCAGGATGGTGAATTGGGGCACCACCAGGGCCTCCCCCCGGATGTCCAGGAGGGAAAAGTGCAGGAGGCGGCCTTCCCCGGCAAAGATCCTCAAGTTGGCCAGCTTCTGGGCCAGATAGTGGACGTCTTCGGGGCCGTCGTCCGCGGCCACTCCCGCCAGGATGAGGAGCCCGACCCCGATGCGTCCCACCTCTTCGCCGTTCACCCGGACCCAGGCCTCTTTGACTCTTTGGACCACCGCCCGCATGTTGGCCCTCCCCCAGGACAAATATTTCAGGACCCCAAGAATCACCGGGAATCTATTAAGCTTTAGACCGCCGGCCTTTTATGCATAAAGATTTTCTTTCGTGTCTCTCGCAGTCTTAGGGTCTTGCTGGCCAATAATTTTAAGCGTATTGCAGTAAAAATTCAATTTTAAGATTGGAAAACTTGTTAACTAAACAATTTCTATGCTAAATTCCTGTTAACTGGTTACTCGGCCCCTTTTAGAGGAAGGGAACTTATAAGTGATCTTTAAACGGAAACCCTGAAAAACCAGACTGACCATGGATTCATCTCCTGATACCCGCACCAGCCTTACCATCCCCAACCTCATCACCCTGGTGCGGATACTGCTGACGCCCCTGTTCATCATCTTTTTGATCCAGGGGCGTTATCAGAAAGCCCTCATCGTGTTTGTCCTGGCGGGGCTAAGCGACCTGGCCGATGGGCTCATCGCCCGTCACTATCACCAGAAATCGCCCCTGGGGGCCTACCTGGACCCCATGGCGGACAAGCTCCTCATGGCCGCCAGCTTCGTCGCCCTGAGCGTCGCCCGCTTAATCCCTTCGTGGCTCACGGTGGTGGTCCTGAGCCGGGACGTAATCCTGGTCCTGGGGGTCCTGATTCTGCGCCTGGCGGATTATTCCTTGGAGATCAGACCTTCCCTGTGGGGCAAATGCGCCACCACTTTGCAGGTTCTCACGGTGCTGCTGGTGCTGGTGGGCAAGCTATGGCCCCTGCCCATGGGTCTCCTTCCAGCCAGCTTTTATCTCACCGGGGTCATTACCGTAGTCTCTGGGGTTCATTACATTTACAGGAGTCTGCCCCGGTTGGGATAGGGGAAACCGCCATGGGTGACGTAATCGACCTTGAGAGATTCCGGGCCAAGCTGGCCGCCGACCAGGGCTTCCGCACCTGGCTGGCCCGGTTTCAAGAGCAGTTCGGCCCCGATAGCCGCCTGCAGGATTTAAGCGACCAAACCCTCCTTTATCTCGCCAGCCCCGGGGAAGAAAACCTTTATGTATACTTCGATCTGGTAATGGGCGCCCAGGGTCTGGGAGGGTCGCTGCGCTTCCGCCTGGATGACCTGGACAACGCCGCTAAACTGAAAATCATGGACGTGGCCTTTGCCCTCATGGACCGGGTGCGCTTTGAGGTCATGCGCCGCCTGGGGTGGGTGGAGGAGGCGCCCGGGCAGGATACTCCCATCATCCAACTGGTGCAACAAGCGGCCCGGGGGGGGACCGAGTTCGCCCGGGAACTGCCTCGCCTGGCCTCCAGCCACCCGGATTTTCCGGCCTATGTACGGCTCCGGGGGTTGGATCGGGCGGTTTTCCTGCGGAGGCTCATCCCCCGGGCGGTGGGTGAGTTCGGGGCCAGGATGGCCGGCCCCTAAGACGGATTCCATCCCATGGGAATCCGATGACCTATAAAATAAAAATTAAAAAAATTCCCTTTGAAGTTAATTTTTTTCTTGTAAATTGACTTGTTCTATGCAAAATTCGTCTAAACTGATTCTATTATAAAGGTGTAATATGCCCCGGGGAAAGATGAAACGCATCAAGAGTAACAGCCAGGGGGGAGAGCTTTTTCTCATCAACGAAGTCTCTAGGTTGGTGAACCTTTCCCAAAAGCGCATCCGAGAATATGAGAAAGAAGGTTTCATAAAGCCCTTGCGGGAGAAAAACACCAACAATCGCCTCTATTCCCCCTTTGAGGTGTCCCAGATCAACCAGATCAACAACCTTATCCACGAACGGGGGTTTACCCTGGCCTGCCTCCGGAACCTTATGGTCTTGGCCCCTTGCTGGAATATCTTCGACTGCCAGATCAAGGACCAGTGCCCGGCCTTTCAGATTCCCTGGCGATCTTGCTTTGAGGTGCGGGAATACCGGGACACCCTGTGCAACGGCCCTTGCGCCCGGTGTGCCGTCTACCTCAACCGGAACGTCAAAAGAGAAAAGGTTCTGGAACAACAATCGGAGTGTTAGAGAAAAAAAAGACTCTGGAGAAATACCCTCAGGAAGTTTGAAATCCCCTCCTTCTCTCGAAGCCTTTCCTAAAGCCATATCCCTGGCCGGACCTTCGGGTTCGGGCAAAACCGAGCTTATCTGCCGGTTGCTGTCCTGGTTCGGATCCCGGGGCCTTAAGGTGGCCGTTCTCAAGCATAGCCATAAATCTGGTCTGGGGGACAAGGGCAAGGATACGGAACGCTTTCGCCGTTCCGGCGCGGCCGCCGTGGCCCTGGCCGCCCCGGGCTTGCTGCAAATTACCCGCACCTTCCCTGAAGACCCGCCCCTGGCCGCAGTCCTGGAGGCCCTGGCTCCCCACTCCGATCTGATTTTGGTGGAAGGCTATAAATCCGGGCCTTTGCCCAAGATCGCCGTAATGGCCTCCTCCCGGGAGCCTCTGCCTGATTATCCCCGCACCATCGCTCTCGTCTGCCGGGAGCCACTGGCAGCGCCTTTGCCGGTATTCTTCCCCCACCAGGCGGCGGAACTGGGGGCTTTTATTCTGGAGTTCCTGGCACGGAAGTCATGATGATGCCACCCCCGCCTTCCGGGGCCGAAAATCACGGCCCTATGCCGGCCCGTCCCCCCATCACCGGGGTTATCCTGGCCGGGGGCCTGAGCCGCCGCCTGGGCCAGGATAAAGCCTCTCTCAAACTGGGAGGAAAAGCCCTGGCTCAATGGGTGGCCCAGGCCCTGGCTCCCCTGGTCTCCCACCTCTGGCTCATCACCAACCATCCTCTGGAGCATCTGTCCCTGGGGCTGCCTCTCATAACCGACCTAAAACCTTACCAGGGGCCCGCCGGGGGCCTGGCCACAGCCCTTTTTTTCGCCCGCACTCCCTGGGTCCTGGCGGCGGCGGCGGACAATCCTTTCCTGGCCCCGCCGCTACTGGCCGCGTTAATCCGCCGGGCCGCGGCGGGTAATCCCGCCGCGGTGGTCTGCCGCTCCCCCGGGGGGATGGAACCTTTCCCGGGACTTTACTCCGTGCGGCTCCTGTCCCACCTGACGGCTTTCTTGAAGATGGACCGGCGGCCCACCCGCTTTCTGGAAGTCTGCCGCCCCCGGGTGATACCCCTGGAAGAAGTGACCCGCCTGGATCCTCCAGGCCGCACCTTCTTCAATCTCAACACCCCGGAAGACCTGGCCCAGGCCGAGGCCTGGCTGGCTGCTGAGACCGGCAACAACGAACGCTAAATTCCCCTTTTTACTCCGAAATCCTCATAACTCATTTGGATAAGACTGCATTGACAATAACTTAGGGTATCGCTAAATTAAGCGGTAACTAAGGAGGGATGGAGGAAAAGGGATGAGATACCTGGGAATTGCCCGCTTAGAAAACCAGGTGGTGTTGCCTGATGGCTTTAGGGAAATCGAGGCGGGCCGGAGTTATGAAGTGATCGAAATCGGAGGGGACATCCTTCTCATGCCTCCGCCATTGGACCGGGAGCGGTTGGCCCGCATTGACCAACTGGCACGGCAATCCATCCAGGAGCACCGCGCCACCCTGGAGGGGCTGGCCCGGTGAATTGGATCACTCTGGGTGAGTTAATTCTCATTCATGAACGGGTAATTGACGAAACCGGCGGAGTCCACGGCATTACCAATCCCGGCGCTCTGGAATCGGCCCTGGCCCGCCCCTTTACCTCCATCGGTGGAAAGGACATGTTCCCCGGGCTAGTGGAAAAGGCGGCGGCTCTCATCCATTCCCTCATCGCCTTTCATCCCTTTAATGCACAAACTTGACTCATTTTAAAGAGTTTTCTCGGGTTAAAGAATTATCAACGGCGCCTGGCTTGTCAGATGGGCTTCCCTCGGTTAATATTTTAATATGCTTATCTTTCCGGCGGTGGACATCAAGGGCGGCAAGTGCGTGCGGCTTAAGCAGGGGCGGGCCGACCAGGAAACGGTCTTCTCCGACGACCCCGCGGCCATGGGGCGCAAGTGGCAGGACCAGGGCGCGGCCTGGCTCCACGTGGTGGACCTGGACGGGGCCTTCAGTTCCCGGCCCCAGAACCTGGAGGTTATCCGGCGCCTGCGCCAAGCTCTGACTATCCCCGTGCAGTTGGGGGGCGGCATCCGCACCCTGGACACCGTCAAGCTCTACCTGGACTTGGGAATAGACCGGGTCATCCTGGGCACCGTGGTGTGGAAGGCCCCGGACCTGGTGGCCCGGGCCTGCGCCGACTATCCCGGGCGCATTGCCGTGGGCCTGGACGCCAAAGACGGCCTGCTGGCGGTGGAAGGCTGGACGGAGACCAGTCCCCTTAAGGTCCTGGACGCGGCTAAAACCCTGGAGCCCCTTAATCCCGCGGCCCTGATCTACACCGACATCGCCCGGGACGGGGTGAAGCGGGGGGTCAACGTGGAGGCCACCCAGGCCCTGGCCCAGGCCGTGGCCACGCCGGTCATCGCTTCCGGCGGGGTCAGCTCCCTGGAGGACGTCCGGGCGCTCTTGCCCCTGGAACCCCTGGGAGTAATCGGGGTGATCATCGGGCGGGCCTTGTATGACGGGAATTTAAGTCTGCCCGAGGCCATCCGGGTGGCCGCGGGCCGCTGAATCATTTGCAGCTATTTCCGCAGGCCCCCCTTTTTCTCCAATAACTCTTCCATTCCCATGATTTCATTTACCGAAAACCGAAAACCGAAAACCGAAAACCTCCTTTGCCGTATCCAGCGCCCCACCCGCTACCTGGGCCGGGAGATCAACGCGGTGTTCAAAGACCCCCGGGGCGTGGCCTTGCGGGCGGCCCTGCTCTTTCCCGACCTCTACGAGGTGGGCATGTCCCACCTGGGTCTGGGGCTGCTTTACGCCCTCCTCAACCGGGAAGAGGACATCTGGGCGGAGCGGGCCTATGCCCCGGCCCCGGACCTGGAGGCGGAGCTGCGAGCCAGGAGGCACCCCCTCACCAGTCTCGAGTCCGGCGCCCCTTTGAGGGAATTTGACCTTCTGGGGGTGAGTCTCCAATACGAGCTGGGTTACACCAATTTTCTCAACATGCTGGACCTGGGAGGGGTGCCGCTGCTGGCCGCGGATCGCACCCCGGAAGACCCGGTGGTCATCGGCGGCGGCCCGGCCTGCTGCAATCCTGAACCCCTGGGTTCTTTCCTGGACGCCGCGGTCCTGGGGGACGGCGAGGAGGCCATTGTGGAGGTGGCCCGGGTGGTTAAGGCCTGGCGGGCCGCCCAGGGCAGCCGGCAGGAGTTATGGCAGGCCCTGGAGGAATTGGAAGGCGTTTACGTGCCGGCCTACTTTAAGATGGCATTCGATGACGCCGGGTTCCTGAAAGAAATCCTGCCCACGGGACGCCGGGGGGTCATCCATAAGCGGGTTCTGGACGACTTGAACCGCGTTTGGCCGTCTCCCCAGACCCTGGTGCCCTTCTGCCAGATCATCCACGACCGCCTCAGCCTGGAGATCTCCCGGGGCTGCAGCCGGGGCTGCCGCTACTGCCAGGCGGGGATGCTTTACCGGCCGGTGCGGGAGCGCGCTCCCCAGGCCGTTCTGGCCCACATAGAAGAAGCCCTGGCCGCCACGGGCTACGAAGAGGTGTCGCTCCTGAGCCTCAGCGTGGGAGATTACAGCTCCCTGGCTCCCCTTCTGGAAGAACTGATGAACCGCCTGTCTCCGCAGCGGGTGGCCGTTTCCCTGCCGTCGCTCAGGGCCGACACCCTGACCCCGGAGATGATGGCCCAGATTCAAAGGGTGCGGCGCACCGGTTTGACGCTGGCCCCGGAAGCCGGCAGTCCGCGTCTTAGAAAGGTAATCAACAAAAATCTCACCGAAGACGAGATCATGGCGGCCGCGGCCCGGGCCTTCGGCGCGGGCTGGAACCTGCTCAAGCTCTATTTCATGATCGGCCTCCCCCGGGAGACGGGGGAAGACCTGGAGGCCATCGGGAGGCTTACCGGCCGGATTCTTCAGGCCGGCCCCCGGGGGCGAGCCCGGCTCAATGTCAGTTTATCCACTTTTATCCCCAAGGCTCACACCCCCTTCCAGTGGGAGCGTCAGGAGGGTCTGGAGGCCAGCCGGGCCCGGCTCCATGAGGTGAAAGACCGGCTGCGGCGGCCCCAAGTGCAGGCCAAGTGGAACTCCGCGGCCCAGAGCTGGCTGGAGGGGGTCTTCTCCCGGGGCGACCGGCGTCTCGCGGAAGTGCTCCTGGCGGCGTTCCGCCGGGGCTGCCGCCTGGATGCGTGGAGCGAGGAACTGCACCTGGACCGCTGGCGCCTAGCCTTTCAGGACGCGGGGGTGGACCCGGATTTTTACCTGCGGGAGCGCCGCCTGGACGAGCCGCTTCCCTGGGACCACCTGGACTGGGGGGTGAGCCGGGAGTTTTTGGCGGCGGAGCGGGACCGGGCTTACCGGGAAATAGAGACGCCGGACTGCCGGGTCGCGGGGTGCCAGGGCTGCGGGGTGTGCGACGGCGACCGAATTGACCTGAGGCTCAACGCCCCGCAGCCGCCTTCGAAAACCTATCCGCAGGCCGCGGCTACGGCCCCTGCCCAGACCATCTGGTATCGCCTCACTTATTCCAAGCTGGATGAGGCCCGCTGGCTCAGCCACCTGGAACTGGTGGCCGCGGTGTACCGGGCCCTGCGCCGCACCGGGCTGCACCTGGCCTTCAGCGCCGGGTTCCACCCCTTGCCCCGGGTCTCTTTCCACGGGGCGCTGCCCGTGGGGGTGGAGAGCCTGGGGGAAACCATGGACGTGGAACTCGCCGCCGCCATGGGAACCGATAACCTGGTGGAGGTGTTCAACCGGGCCATGCCCCCGGGGCTGAAAGTTTTAAGCGTCACCCGCCTGCCCCAACGCCGGCCCCCGCCTAAACTGAAAAGCTCAGTCTACCAGGCCGCAAGCCTGGAGCCGGTGTTCTCTGAAGAAGCCGCGGCCCGATTCCTGCGCCAGGAAGAAGTCTTAATAATCCGCAAGCGCCCCAAGGAAGAGCGCACCGTGGACCTGCGGCGCCAGGTGGCCCGCCTGGAGGTGGTGAGTCCTTGCGAGGTGCAACTGGAGATGCTCCTGGGGGAAAAAGACAACCTCAAACCCGCCGACGCCCTGGCCGCGATTTTTGGGTTGGACGAAGGGCAAACGCGGGATCTGGAGATTCTTAAGATTAAAAGTATATAAATTTGGGGGAGGGGGCCAAGGGCGCCTGCCCTTGCCCCCTCCCCCAATCCACCACCCCCAATCCCTTAATACCAAGTTGCCGTCAAACAGGTAGGGGCGGGGTCACCCCGCCCGAAGGAATGCCGCAGCGCCAATCACCGGCGGGGAAACCCCGCCCCCCTTATACTTTATTCCCTTTCAAATGCAACAAATACAATTTGTAACTTATTAGTATTCCAGGTTTTCCTAACCGAAAACCGAAAACCGAAAACCGAAAACGGTATTATAGGGGGTTGGAAGGGGAGTTTGAGGGGAGGGGGGACCCTTACGAAAAATTGTCCCCCGGGCCTCCCCTCAAATATCACTTCCCTTCCAAATACCTTGCCACCAATTCCTCCGGCGGCGTCTGGGGATCGCCGGGGAGCGCCTGGATGTCTTTGCGTTTCAACAGTTCACTGGCCTTGTCGCTCAGGTCCGCGGCGATGAGATGGGTGACTTCCAGGTCGTCCAGCCATTCGAGGAAGTCCCCGAAGCCGTGCGCCGGGCGGGGCATCATCTGTTGGTCCGCAATGGCCCCGTTTTTAACCGTGAGGATGGCGAAATGCTGGGCGTTGGCTAATTTAGCCGCCATTTTGCCGTCCTCCAGGGGCACGGCGAACTTCATCACCCCGGGCTCCCGCTCTTTCTTGGCCCCGGCAGGCAGGATTGCCGCCATATACTCCACGATGGGGGCCAGGGCCTGGAAGAAGGGGCTGTCCGCCTCTTTCAATTCCATGAGGCGGCCCTGGTCCGCGGCCTCCACCACCTGGGGGTCGAAGGGCAGGCTCCCCAGGAAGGGGACTTTGGCCGCCTGGGCCGTCTTTTCGCCGCCGCCCTTGCGGAATAGAGGCAGTTCCTGGCTACAGTGGGGGCAGAAATAGCCGCTCATGTTCTCCACGATACCCAGGATGCTGAGATTGATCTTCCGGCAGAAATTGATGGATTTGCGCACGTCGGCCAGGGAGATCTCCTGGGGGGTGGTGACAATGACCGCCTGGGCGTCGGGAATGGTCTGGGCCACGCTCATGGGTTCGTCGCCGGTGCCCGGGGGGGCGTCGATGACCAGATAGTCGAGGCTGCCCCACTGCACTTCGGTGAGGAACTGGCGGATCATCTGGTGCTTCAGGGGCCCCCGCCAGATCACGGCCATTTCCCGGTCCCGCATCAGGACTTCGATGGAGATGACCTTCAAATTGTCAAAAAGGTCGGGGGGCAGTTGAAATTGGGCGTGCATCAGGTCGAAGGGCTGTTTCAGACCCAGCATCCGGAGCACGTTGGGGCCGTGCAGGTCCACGTCCATGAGGCCCACGCGGTGGCCCCGGCGGGCCAGGGACAGGGCCAGGGAGACGGCCACGCTGGACTTCCCCACCCCGCCTTTGCCGCTCATCACCAGGATTTTGTGGCTGATCTGTTTCAAGGCCCGGGTGAGGGTGAATTCTTCTTTCTGCTTTTCCTCGGCCATTTGGGCCGGGTCGCAACCGGGGCAGGATTTAGGATCGGTGCCGCAGGTCTGGGGATCGGCGCCGGACGGGCATTTTTCCATAACAAAGACTCCTTGCTGATTAGAAGTTATACTGGCCGCACGAAGATGAGGTGCGGGAATATTTTGAGGTGTTTGTTAAATTTAATACCTAAAAACCGAAGCTGGCAAGGGGGAAATTGGGGTTGAGTTGGAGGAGGGGGCTAAGGGCGCCCTCCCTTCACATTCATCATTGCTCCTTCCATACCTTGCGGCTCAGGGCGATCTTTTTCTTGACCGTGGCCCAGGTTTCCCGGGTGAGAAAGGACTCCCGCCATCGGGTCGTCATGCGGGTGAACAGCTCCCAGGGCACGGAAAAGGAAAGCTCGTCGGGCTTGTGAAATTTGCGGGCTGAGGGGTCCCAGCCCCCCAGCACCGCCTTGAGCTTACCTTGAGCCAGGTAGTTGAGGGGCCAGGTCAACACGTAAGAGCAATCCGCGCCAAAGGGGCTCATCACCGCCTCCACGTCATCGGTGACGAAGGTGGCCAGGAAATGCAGCCCGGAGATGGACTCGGGCCGGGCAAAAAAGCTTACCACTTCCGGCGTCTCCCCTGGCCCAAAATGGCTCAATGGCTTGAACACGCAGAACCGCTTCGGGGCGGGGCGGGGGTCAACGAGGGCTAAGAAGCGGCGCATGGCCTCCGGGGAGGCCAGGTAATGCTCCCCTTCCATGACTCCCGGAATGCCGGTGGAGACGTAGTAAATGATGGTCTCCAGTTGGGGTTTGAGGAATCCCAGGTAAAAGGCGCCGCCCAGGCAGCCCACATGGTCCCGGTCGAAGCAGGCCGGCTTCCCCAGCTTTCGGGCCCGCCAGGCCAGGCCCATGACGCAGGCGAAATTGCCGAACACCTCTTCCCAATCAACCTTCCCCCGGGCCTCTTTCTCCGCGGTGGGCAGGACCGCGGCCTTGGGCGTCAGGCAATCCCCAGGGGCTTCCGAGGTGTAATAGATTCCCAGGGGCTCTTCCTCCAGCCCCAGGGCTTCCAGCAGACC
>VGSO01000058.1 GCA_016874945.1 Deltaproteobacteria bacterium | reverse complement strand
GGGCTTTGCCCCCACACCCCCAGGGTTTATCGCTTTGGGGGCCACCAGCGGGGCAGGATAAAAAAGGCAGGGCTACAAGCCCCGCCCCGCCGTATGGCCGCCTGTGTCGGCGCTCGGGTCGCTCCCCAGCGTTGCCCTATCCTCCGCACAGGCGAGTAAATCATACAGGAACCACAACACCTAAACAAGGATGAAGTAGACATTCATCATAGGAGAACGTTATTTAAATATATTTGCTCCGATCATAGTTTCTGATGTTCGCTTGGGCACGATATTTATAGGATATTCTTGCATGGCCGCTGAGAAGGAAATTGCGAAGGCTCAATATCAAATATTTCTTATTGGATTAGTAACGGTAATTATTGGTGCTGGTGTTGCGTATCTCTTATCAATTTTTATTTCTCTGCCCATAAAAAAGATAACGGATGCAATGGAGAAAGTGTCGAATGGGGATTTAGATACGGTCCTGATCATTAAAAGAAATGATGAGATTGGAACTTTAGCCAATTCCTTCAATAATATGGCCGAAGATTTGGGAAGACATCGCAAACATCTGGAAATTTTGGTAGAAGCCCGCACCGCGGAGTTAAGCAAAGCCAACGAGCAACTGCAGCAGGAGATATCTGAGCGCACCAAGGCTGAAGATGAATTAAAGCGATCCCAGGAACAGTTACGTGACCTGGCCTCCCATCTACAATTCATCAGAGAAGAAGAGAGAGGCCAAATCGCCCGGGAGATTCATGATGAGTTAGGGCAAGCCCTGACAGCTTTAAAGATGGATGTCCACTGGCTGAGCCATAAACTACCCCAGGATCAAGCCTTGCTCTCAGGTAAAATTAAGTCGATGTCGGGGCTCATTGACACGACGGTTCAATCGGTCCGGAGGATCTCTTCAGAATTGAGGCCGAAGTTGCTGGACGACCTTGGTCTTTCGGCAGCCATGGAATGGCAGGCCAACGAATTCATGAGCCGGGCGGGAATCCAGTGTAATATCAGTTCAGAGCCGGAAGATATTATTTTAGATCAAGCTCGTTCTTCCGCTTTTTTTCGCATTTTTCAAGAAACCCTGACAAATATAGCCCGCCATGCCCATGCAACCAAGGTAGAGGTTATCCTTCAGGAAGATTCCGAGACAGTCGAACTGATAGTTCGTGATAATGGCCAGGGGATTACAGAAAGGCAGATTGCCGATGCGAAGTCGTATGGAATAATAGGAATACGGGAGCGGGTGCATTCACTGGGAGGTGATCTGAAAATTACTGGCGCCCCCAATAAAGGCACCACTGTTCAGGTGAGGATTCCCATCGGAGCGCAAGGAGGACCCAAATGATCAAAATCCTGATTGCCGATGACCATGCTATCGTGCGGGAAGGACTTAAACAAATACTGGCGGAGACTTCCGATATGGTGGTGGGTGGTGAAGCGACTAATGGACAGGAGGTTTTGGAGCATGTCCGCAGAGAAGATTGGGACCTGGTTTTATTAGACCTCGCCATGCCGGGCAAAGACGGACTGGAAACGCTCAAAGAATTGAAGCTTGAAAAACCGAAACTTCCGGTTCTGGTGTTAAGCATCTATCCCGAAGAACAATATGCGGTGCGACTCTTGAAGGCGGGGGCTGCCGGCTATTTGACCAAGGAGAGCGCCCCGGAGGAACTGATCGCCGCCATAAGGAAGGTCTCACATCGCGGCCTAAAGGCCGCAACCAAACTAAAAAATGACCTAATTACTTTAATTAAATCAAGGTGTTACAGGCAAAATCTTCGCGAAAAAACAAGAAACTCGGATTCAGTAGCACAGAAAGGGAAATATATCAGTTCGTCCCTGGCGGGAAAACTGGCTTTCTATCTGGGAGCAGGTGCTGAAAAACCGCTGCATGAGATGCTCTCTGATCGAGAATACAAAGTGATCCTGATGATTGCCTCAGGTAAAACCGTCAAAGAGATTGCCTATGAGATGTTCCTCAGCATCAAGACAGTCAGTACCTACCGGGTCCGCGCCTTAAACAAGATGGGCATGAAGAAGAATGCGGAGTTTACTTACTATGCCTTAAAACATGGGTTGGTTGACTGAAGCATCCCTTATATTACTCAGGCCAATAAATTGTTCCCAATCCTCAGAACCGAGGTCTCTGAGAATTCATTGTATGGCCCTACGACATGAGAACCATTAAATGGCCTGAGTAATAACTGGCAATACTAAAACATCAATTCCCCTATCCTTGTGACAGCCTGCCTGCCCGGGTTGTTTCCGGGTGCCTTTCTCTCCATTGTCTCCCCCGAAGTTAATCTGGCCATGGTTTCTGGCCCTTGTAGGACAAAAACCGACATAAACAGCGCCATCATTCTTACAAAAAAAGGGGAATCAATCTGACTTACTTAGGATCACATTTCATATATTATGCTACACAGAATCTTAACGATATAGACTTCCAAGTCCAAAGGAGGTAAGGAATGAGAAAGCTGATAGTTGCGCTGATGGTGGGATCGCTGGTCCTGGCGGGAATCGGTCTGGCGACGGCAGCGGACCTGCCCCAGGCCCTCAAAGGGGTGGATTTGAAGACGGCCCAACAGGTTACCGATACCCAAGCCCAGAATGTCCGCGGGGCCGCACAGGCAAATGTCAACCCCATCGCGGGTGATGGTATCCCCAACAACTACTTATTCTTGGTGCCAGGTCCTCACAAACTGGACAGGTAAATCATCCGTAATTTTAATGTCATGCCAGGGCCAGGATTTATCCTGGCCCTTGGTGTTTGGGCTGGATAATAATTGTCAAACACAGGTTTGAAAAATGTTTTCAATTAATAAGATAAAGAGTCTTGGTGTATGGTTTATGGGCATATCTATGCTTTTTTTATGGTCTAATGCCGGGATTGCCGACTTAATATCAACTAATATAGACAATAAAGAAATCAAGGTAAGTGGAAAAGTAATTGACTTAAAAAATGGTAAGGTTTCATTATTGGGTGATGATGGCAATATAACGGACATTAATTGGAATAACATTAATTCTCTCATTATAAGCGATCGGGTATTTGTGACTTTTACTACGGATGAAAGGATTTTTGGCTCTTTAAAGTTAGAGAATGGGAAGATTCTGATTAATTCGGCATCAATGGGAGTGATTAAATCGACTCCGAATAACGTCATCGCCATTGAACGGAAAAAGCGAGAAATTTCTCCTGGCCTAAACATATCGCCTCGGGAAATGGCTGTTATCCGGGGTAAAGGCCAGCTTCCCTCTCCGCCTGCAGAAACAAGACAGGAAGATAGGACAACCGCTCCAACCAAGGCCTCAGAATCCGTCAAGAACTTGACTACCATAGGTGAGAGAGGGGAGAAACGTCCGGAAGAAACCTTTGTCCGGGCGGATAAGGTGGTGTTGCCCAAAGGAAAACTGGAGACAGAGTTGAATGTCTCCTATTACGATAATAGCCCGTTAGGATTGTTGGGGTCCAGAGATCGCACCTTGATCTTCCCCCTCACCGCGCGTTACGGCATAACCAATAAGCTCTTAGGATTGGTCACCGTGCCGTTGGCTATCGGTTGGCGGGAAATTCCCGGGGAGACCAAAACCAAAACTCACGCAGCTTCAGGTTTAGCGGATATCTCTTTCGGACTGCAATACCAGATCCTTACCGAACGTGTGGTAAGACCAGATTTGATGTTCTTTCTTCTGGCCAGCAGCAACACGGGCAAGGGTGGTTATCAACTGCCTACCACGCAAACCCCTTTGGGAACCGGCTTCTGGCAGATAAATCCCGGCCTTTCCTTCGTGAAGACCGTTGATCCGGTGGTGATCTTCGGCAGCCTGTCCTACACCCATTTCTTTGAGAAATCCGGTTTCCAGCCAGGAGAAGCCATCAACCCCGTGTTAGGGACCGGATTCGCCGTTAACGATGAAGTAGCTATAAGCTTCAAGCTGGCGGGCTCCTGCATCACCCGGGCGAGATACCGAGGCGAGGAGTTTGGGCGCGTCCTCACGCCTTTTTCGTTCTATTTTGCTCTGGACAAGTATATAACCAACAAAAGCTATCTGGAACCATCGGTGGGGATCGGCCTGACTACCGATGCCCCGGATTTTTCCTTCGGACTTTCTTATGTCCACCGGTGGTTTTAAGGCATTTTCACCGTGAGAAGAATCCTGCTGCTGTTTTGCTGGTTAGGCCTCCTGCTCTTCCCTGCCGAGGCCAGGCCAGAGACGGAATACCCCTTCCGCCTCGATGGGGTGAGGGTATACAAGCATGTGGCTAACTGGAAAGAACTGCGGGACAAAGATGTGGTCAAACAGAAGTTTGACTATTCCTGCGGCAGCGGCGCCCTAGCCACACTGATGCGGATCGGCTTCGGCGATCAGGTGACCGAGACGCAGATCATCAAGCTAATTTTACAGGGTAAAAGCCAGGAGGAAATTAACGAAATCGAGCGGAAGGGTTACTCCCTGCTGGATTTGAAACGAGCGGCGGAGCAGAAGGGGTATACCACAGCCATGTATAAGCTCCAACTGTCTCACCTTCGCCAGCTTCAGGGGCCGGTCCTTATTTACATCGAACACCATGGCTTGAAACACTTTGCCGTGTTTAAGGGACTCAAGGGAGACCGGGTTTACTTGGCCGATCCGGCCCGGGGTAACACCCGGGTGAGTATCTACCGATTCTAGAATGAATGGCCGGGATATATTCTGGCCATTGACAAGAAGTAAAGGGTTCAGTGGGTTAAAGCAAGAGCGCCACTCAGAGGTTGCGCCGACCCCGGTCAATTACGCTGGGATTAAAGCAGGTTGTGGCTATAATGGTCAGGGGCGTAGCCCACCGCGCCGGGAACCTATGCCTGATGTTTCCCAGGGGCTGCCGGTGCAAGTGTGGTAGCCCCCTGGGAGAAATTTTTTCCATATTTCTTTTGGGCAGGGGGAAACTTACCTTATTGAAAAGGGGGATGAGAACGGGAAACACTTCCCTTTTGGGAAAACGCCCCTCACCGTTAAGACATCCTCCTGGCAGCAATATCGGCTGCACCCCCTGCCAACCTGAAAATGGCGCCTGTCGTCCTGACGTCGGCTGCCTGGAGATGAACGGTGTGAACGGTGCTGTCTATTAACTAACCCATAACGAAAGGAGGCAAGCAGATGAAGAAACTCTTTCAATGGGTTCTCAGTGTTTCGATCTTGGCGGTCCTGGGGGTCATCCTGTTCACGGGAGTTGCGGTCACCAAGGAAAAACCGGAGAAGGCCGCCAGCCCCCCCTCCAGTTATGCGCCGGTGGTTATCAAGGAGGATTTCGCCACCACCATGGAACGGATGAAAAAAGAGAAACCCCAGGTGATGAACCGACAGATGGAGCTTCTCAAAAAGCGCTACGACCTGGACAATAAGACGGCCAAAGGCGTCACCATGAGCCGAGGCAAGGCCATCCAGGAAGGCGTCCGGGTGAAATTGCCCGCCGGGATGACCTGGGACCAACTGGCCGCTAAGTCCCCTGAAGAAATCAAGGAAAAGGGCCTATGGCCGGCCGGCTTTTTGCCGCTGCCCCATCCCAACCATGCCGAGGGTGGCATGCTTTTTCCCAAGTACTACATTGAAGAAATCAAGACACAGGAAGGCCGGGACCTGACCAGATTTGATCTGGACTATGATTTGCCGGACCACTTTTTACCGGAGTTCCCACCGCCGATTTATCTCACCACCCGCCCCGACCTGGGGGATGTAAGCCAGGGCAAGGTGGTCACCCTGATGAATTATTATGCGTTGTTCAATGGGATGCTTAACCCAAAACAGCTGGAGGGCCTGCGTCTGTTGGTGACTCCATTTCCGCAGCAGCAATTCAACCAGACGGAGGACCGGCGGTCCGAGCACCCTAGCCGCGGCGTCACCTGTTTTGACTGCCATACTAACGGCCACAGCAATGCCTCAACCCATCTGGTGGGGGACATCCGGCCCCAGGAATTCCGCCACCGTCTTGACACCCCGACGCTCCGAGGGGTCAATATACAACGCCTCTTCGGTTCCCAGCGGGCCTTGAAATCAGTAGAGGATTTCACCGAATTTGAGCAGCGCGCCGCGTATTTTGATGGCGATCCGGTCATCGCCACCAAGAAGGGGATCAATATCCTGGATCGGGGCCACCAGGTGCACGCCATGGCGGAGTTCCAGGCAATTTTGGACTTTCCCCCCGCTCCCAAGCTGAATATCTATGGCAAACTGGACCCGAAAAAGGCAACGGAGGCCGAGCTCCGGGGCCAGGAGATCTTCTTTAACAAGGGCCAATGTGCGGTCTGTCATGTGCCGCCCTATTACACGGACAACTCGATGCACAACCTGCGGGCGGAGCGGTTCTTCAAGCCCCAGATGGTCAACGGCCGCATGGCCTCACAGGACGGCCCCATCAAGACCTTCCCCCTGCGGGGCATCAAGGACTCTGCGCCCTACCTGCATGACGGCCGACTGCTGACCCTGGAGGACACGGTGGAATTCTTTAACCTGGTGCAGGGGCTGCAACTGAGCGACCAGGAGAAGAAAGAATTGGTGGCCTTCATGCGGGCCTTATAGGTATGAGTCTCAAATTGACTGATGGAAGTTGAGGGGAGTGGGAAGTTTCTGGTTTTTCCCTACCTCCCCTCACCCCCGCCTCTCATAAGACCCTAATTAAAGGACCGAGGTGTCGTATACCTGCCCTATTTGCGCAATTTACATAATTTTAATAGATATTCTAAATGACTATCATATCTGCGCCTTACACCCAATCGGATTGTAAATTTTGGCCCTCAATGTCAGATTTAATCTGATATCGGTTTGGTGGTGGTCAGCTAAAATCTTGGTCATTACACCTTATACCGAGTTCCGGTCAAAGAAATAATATTTGTCATTCTGAGCGAAGAGAAGAATCTCATAATTACGAGTAAATACAAGATCCTTCGCTTCGCACAGGATGACAAAAAGGCTTTTCGCAGAGGTCTCCACTCGGTATTAAACCTCTCCGGCGGCACGGTTGTAAAAAATTGCGGGAAGGCGGGAACCATTCGGTTTGTTGGCATCCCGCCACCCGGAAAACCTCCACGGTGTCGCGCCATGTGGAGATCGCAGAAAACCTGGCTCACAAGATTTGCCGAGATCCCGGCATCCCCACCCCCTGAAGCTCCAGGCGAATTTCACGTCTTTAAACTCAACTTCTCCACCAATTTATCCGCAAAGGCCAGGATAAAGTCCCGCTGGGGGCGGGTGGCGTAGCCGACGCAGGCGCAGCGCATGGTCTCCCGGCTGCGGATGAGGAACTCGAAGCGCACGAAGTCGTCCCCCAATTCCACCGCAAAGCGGAAGGGGCGACAGTCCCGGTGGTCGAACTGCTGGGGGCTGAGCAGGTCTTCCGGCAGGTCCACCCACCAGATGCCTTCCAAACCCGCGGCGATGGCGTGTTCGTTGAAGTAATCCCTAAGCCGGGGAAGGTCGGGCTTTCTGATTTCGTCCAGAAGATATTGACGCATTTATTCTCCGGTTCAAAGTTCAAAGTTCAAGGTTCAAAGTTTGAAGTTCGAAGTTAAAAGTTAAAAGTCCAAGCTTTGAACCTTAAACTTTGAACTTTGAACTCTCCTCCCTCACGACGGCTTGGTGCGCCGGGGGAAGGGCAGGTATTCCACCGTGGGCACCTGGCGCACCGGCTGGGGGAAGAACTCCATCAAGTCCAGAATTTCCCTGGGTATTTCCGGGGACACGGGCAGGCCCAGGGCCTTGGCGGTGTCGAAGGTGATGGCGTAGTCGTGGGTCCAGGTGCCTTCGGAGAGGAGGCGGGCCAGTTTTTCGGCTTTTTCCGGGGAAAATTTGTCGGCCAGCAGTCCCCGGACGGAGTTACGGACCTCGACGATGGCTTTCTCCGCCTGGTCCGCCAGGATCAAGGTGCGGTCTTCCAGGTCGGCCACATTCTTTTTGGCCACGGCCCTCAGTAGCGAGGCCGCGGGGTACTGGCCCAACTGGGGGTCCACCGGCCCCAGGACCGCGTCTTCGCTCATGACGATTTCATCCGCGGCCAGGGCGATGAGGGTGCCCCCGGACATGGCGTAATGGGGGACAAAGACCGTGACCTTGCCGGGATGCCGGGCCAGGGCCCGGGCGATTTGCAGGGAGGCCAACACCAGCCCGCCCGGGGTGTGGAGCACCATGTCAATAGGCACGTCGTTATCAGTGAGGTGAATGGCCCGGATGACCTCTTCCGAATCGTGGATGTCGATGAACCGGAAGATGGGAAAGCCCAGCAGGGCCATGGTTTCCTGGCGGTGCACCAGGAGAATCAGGCGGGACCCCCGGCTCTGCTCGATTTTACCGATGAGGCGCTTACGCCCGAACTCCAGGGCCTTCTGCCGGATGAGAGGCTGGAGAGCGAGGAAGATGAGTAAAATCCAGAAAATATCCGTGCCGGTCATGAAGCCTCCGGAGAAGGGGGCGGCGGAGCGCCGCCCCGGGCTGCGTCCACCGCCGCGAAGGCCCACAGCCCGATGAGGAGACAGAAAGGCACCAGGAACAGGGGCCGGGAAACCATATCGCTCAGAATGGCTCTCACCATCTCCCGGGTGAGGGGCCGGGGATAATAGACCGCGGTGTATTCCTGGGAAAACAGCATCACCCCCACCAGCAGCACCAGGGCGACCAGGAGGTTGGCCAACAGCACCAGGACCACCCCTTTTTTCCGGTCCTGGTTGTAAAGCTGCCCCAGGCCGGGGAAGACGAAGGCGGATAGCAGAAAAGCCTTGAATCGCATGAGAGAATCTTATCCAAATCTGCAGGACCGGTCAAGGGCGGGGGCCGATGGCCGACTTAAGCCGCCAGCCGCCAGCCGCCAGGAAAAGAAAAAGATTAAAGAAGAACAGTTTTTATCCTGGCTCCTGGCTGCTGACGGCTGGCGGCTATATCCGGGAAAAAATCCGCACGTCCACCGCGAACAGGCCCTTGGGATACAACAGCACCGGGTTAAGTTCGATCTGGTCCAGTTCCGGGTGTTTTCCGGCCATGCGCTCCAGGGCCTGCATGGCGATTTTCAGGGCCTCCAGGTCCCGGCGGGGCTGGCCCCGGAAACCGGTGAGCAGGGGATATGCCTTGATGCGCCTGATCAGGGCGTCCAGGTCGGCTTCATCCGTGGGAAGCATACAAAAAGCCACGTCTTTATATATCTCGGTATAAATCCCCCCCATGCCGAACATCAGGGTGGGGCCGTATTGGGGGTCGGTGACGATGCCCAGGATGAGTTCCAGGCCCCCGGGTTTGGCCATGGGGGAGACGCTCACCCCGTCCACCCGGGCCTGGCGTTCGTACAGACGGGTGGAGGCCATGATGTCTTTGTAGGCGTGGCGCACCGCCTCGGGGTTAGTCAGGTTCAGGGCCACCCCGCCCATGTCGCTCTTGTGGGTGATGTCCGGAGAGGAGATTTTCAGGGCCACGGGAAAGCCGAAGTCATGGGCCAGGCGCACGGCTTCCTCTTCGTCCCCGGCCAGGGGCGCGGCGGCCGCGGGGATGCCGGCCTGGGCGACCATGGCCGCGGCCTCGTTGGCCGGCAGCAGCCTCAAGATAAGCCGAGGCGCGGCCTCCTTTTCCGCATGGGTGGGGGCGTGGGAGATAGGGGCGGGTTTTTCCTGGAAGCGGAAAAACTGGGCCAGGGCCTTAACTCCCCGCTCCGGGGTGCGGAAGACCGGGATGCCGCGCTGGTAGAGTTTTTCCCGCTCTTCTTTCTCCACTTCGGCGCCGCCCAGGAAGATGACCAGTTCCGCCGCGCCGGGGGTCACCACCTGGGAGGCCCCGGGAATGGGGTCCCCGAAGATCACCACCTGGTAATCGTAGTCATTGCGGGTTTGGTCCATAACTTTCTTATAAAGAGGGGCGTCGGACATAACGTCGCCGGTCAAATCCACCGGGTTTCCCACGGGACAGTGGGCCGGGAGCATGGCCCGGAGGCCGGCTTTCAGGCTGGGGCCGGGCTCCGGGGTTTCCAGGCCGCCCTTCTCCGCTTCGTCAATGGCCAGGATGGCGGCCCCGCCGGAGGAGGTGCTGATCATCAGGCGGCGGCCCCGGGGTTGGGGCAGATAGGCCAGGGCCTTGGCGAAGTCGAAGAGTTCCTCCAGGTTGTCGGCCCGGCAGACCCCATATTTGTAAAATAGAGCGTCGTAAATGGCGTCGTCCCCGGCCATGGACTTGGTGTGGGACTCCGCCGCCACCCGGCCCCGGCCGGTGCGCCCGGCCTTGAGGATGACCAGGGGTTTGGTGGCGGCGCGCAGGGCGTCCAGGAAATAGGAGGACCGTTTCACTCCCTCCAGATACAAAGCGATGACCTGGGTGTGGGGGTCCTGGTTGAAATAGCTGATGACCTCGGCTTCATCCACGTCCACCCGGTTGCCCAGGGAGACAAAGCCGCTCACCCCCAGTCCCTCCGCCGCGGCCAGGTCCAGGAAGGCCGCGCCCACGGTGCCCGACTGGGACGCGAAGGCGATTTTGCCTCTGGTGGTGATAAGGGGCCAAGAGGCGCACATGGGGTGATGGGGCATATTGACGCCCTGGCAGTTGGGGCCCACCACCCGGATGCCGGTCTGGCGCGCCACCTGGGCCAGCTCGTCCTGAAGGCGCTGGCCGTCTTCTCCGGCCTCGGCGAAGCCGCCGGTGATGACCACCGCGGCCTTGACCCCCGCGGCCGCGGCCTGCTCCAGGGTGGGGGCCACGATTTTGGCGGGAATGACCACCACCGCCAGTTCGGGAGGTTCCGGGATTTCGGCCGCGGACTTATATACTTTGAGTCCCAGGATTTCCTCGGCCTTGGGATTGACGGGGTAAATGGGTCCGGGAAAGCCGCCGTTTTTGAGATTGGCCAGGATGTCGTGGCCCAGCTTGCCGGGAACGGTGGACGCGCCGATGACCGCCACGCTCTTGGGGGCGAACAAGGGTTTCAGGCTCTCCAGGGATTCCATAGGTCCTCCTATTGCGGTTTTCGGTTTTCGGTTTTCGGTTAAAAGAATTAGTTGGATCAAGGTGTCGGACTTGTAGCATTTTTTGATACCAAGGTGCATTCAAAAGGCTATTGTCGTAGCGGGCGCAATTTATTGCGCCCGTAAAGGCGGGCGTGATAAATCACGCCACAATTTGCCGTTTGGTTGCGACTTGGTATGAAAAAGAAACCGGGATAAACCGGAACTTGGGCTGATGATAACATAAGGCGGAAAATCTAAAAGAAAAAGAGGGGGGTTTGGAAAAAATTTTCAGAGTATTAACTCATGGACCTTGGCCCCCCCTTTTAAATATGGAAAAGTATTGGTGGCACATCGCGGCCTTGAGGCCGCAACCAAACTAAAAAATAACCTAATTACTTTAATCAAATCAAGGTGTTACAGGCAAAATCTTCGCGAAAAAACCAGAAACTCAACTTCAGTAGCACAGGCTTTCCAGCCTGTGCCTGGACAGCCGGGGGCGGCTGTCCCACATTACTTTCATCAGGGGTTAACAACTTTTCAGCCCAGGGCCTCTTTTATC
>VGSO01000057.1 GCA_016874945.1 Deltaproteobacteria bacterium | reverse complement strand
GATACGGCCTTTACCATTGAGGACATGAACCTGCCGGCTCTCAGGCTTCGTCAACTCAAGGGCGATCTGGCCGGCTTTTTTGCCGTCTGAGTTTCCGGCAATTGGCGGGTTATTTTCCGGTTTGAGACTTGCCAGGCCTACGATGTTGATTTACCCGATGATCATTGGGAGCATCCTTTCATGAACATGCAGACCCCCCCGCACCCTGGCGAGATTATTCGGGATGTGTGTCTCAAGCCCCTGGGTTTGACTGTCACCCAAGCCGCCCGGGGACTAGGCGTGACCCGCAAGACACTTTCCCTGTTGTTGAACGGCCATGCGGGAATATCTCCGGAGATGGCCGTCAGGCTGTCCCAGGCCTTTGGCCGTAGTCCGGAGAGCTGGCTACAGCTGCAGATGCAGTATGATCTGGCTCAGGTTTACAGATCGGCCAAGGAGATCAGCCTGAAACCGCTCTATGCTGCAAACCGGCCGCAGCAATCAAATCCCGCCAACACCTGATGGCCACCACACGGCGGCTAATCCGGCGCGGTTTGAGAGGTTGTGGCGGTTGGAATGAGGATTAAAGATTTATGCGCCAGATACTTGACCTAACTACGGCCAAGCAGTATAAACTATGAATGATGCTGCTTTCGAATGGGATAAAATCAAGGCCACCAAAAATTACGCCGCTCATGGCGTCAGTTTTGAAATGGCCCGGGGTGTCTTCAAAGACCCTTTTGCCATTGAATGGCTTGATGATCGTGAGCCCTATGGCGAAGACCGGTTTGTCATCATCGGCATGGCGGAGGGCCGCCTGTTGTATGTCGCCTATACAATGCGAGGCGATGTGATCCGCATTATTTCGGCCAGAGGAGCCGAACCCTATGAAAAACGACAATACCACGAAGAAAACACGCGCTAAAGACGATTGGCATCGTTTCGACGCCATGACCGAAGCCGAGCGCCATGCCGCCGCCTTGAGCGATCCGGACGCGCAACCTGTCACGCCCGATAATGCAAAGCAAATGAAACGCACACCGCAGGTAAAAGTCATTCGCCGGGCGCTTGGCCTCAGCCAGGAGGAGTTTGCAGCGCGTTTTCATATTCCGCTCGGCACTTTGCGCGATTGGGAGCAGAGGCGCAAGGAACCTGATGCGGCGGCCCGCGCCTATCTCACGGTGATTGCCCGCAATCCCAAGGCCGTGAGTGACGCCTTGCAACCAACTCCATAAAGGTCTCCAGCACCTTGATCTGCGTGTCATCAAATCATGCCTGGCCGACCAGGGGGCGGACACGCGGCTCATCCAGGACTACATGTGGGGCACCGGAACATCCAGCACACCGTCAGGTACACCGCAACCAACCCGGCAAGGTTTGAAAAGCTGTGGAGATAACGGGGATGGCGGTGATGACAAAGGACTTTTGGGGGCAGGGAGCACACTCAACCCCAGTTCCCCTGGTCTGCCAGTCCTGGGATCAATTCTCCTCCCTGCCGATCCCTGCCAGGAGTGAGCCATGGATAATGCCTCCCTTTTTGCTTGGCTGCTGGCATCGCATGATATTCATATCAAGCCGGGTCCTTTTTTTAGCATTGCACCACCCCCTCTAAGTCCTGACTTTGATTTTGGACGCATTGAGGGCATGCTGCTGGGCCTGGCCGTGGGAGATGCTCTGGGCAACACCTCGGAGGCAATGCTGCCGCAAGAGCGCCGGCGGTATTATGGGGAAATTCGGGACTACCTGCCCAATCGCTATATTCAGGGACAGAGGGTGGGCCTTCCTTCGGATGACACCCAACTGGCCTTCTGGACCTTAGAGCAGATGCTGGAGGATGACGGACTTGTGCCAGACAGAATGGCCTCCCGCTTTGCCCGAGGCCACATATTCGGCCTCGGCGCCACGGTAAGGCAATTCCAGTTTAATTATCATAGCGGTCTGCCCTGGTATCGCTGTGGCCCCCGTTCGGCGGGAAACGGCGCCTTGATGCGCATTGCCCCCGTCCTCATTCCCCGTCTGCGGCGACCGACATCAGATCTCTGGATTGATGCGGCCTTGGCAGCTATGATCACTCATAACGACTCCGGCTCCATCGCCGCTTGTCTGTCATTTGTTTATCTGCTCTGGGAGTTGATTCGGATGACTAACCCCCCAGAACCGGAATGGTGGTACCGAACCTATATCGCCGTTGCCAAAGAGTTGGAATTGAGCCGCTACCGCCCCCGTGGTGGAGAATATCTTGGTTTTCATGGGCCCATCTGGGAATTTGTAAAACTGGCCATTGAAGACGCGTGGAACCAAAATCTTTCCGTGCTGGAGGTGGACAGAAGATGTTATTCCGGGGCTTACCTCCTGGAAACCGTACCCCTGGTGCTGTATATCCTCATGCTGTACGCCCATGACCCTGAAGAAGCTATTGTCCGCGCCGTCAATGACACCAAAGACAACGATACTATCGCCGCCATTGTCGGTGCGGCCGTGGGAGCCCTGCATGGTCATCATCGTTTGCCTGATCGCTGGCTAATGGGTCTCTTGGGTAGAACCGCGGCAGACGATGATGGCCAGGTCTTTTCCTTAATTGCTTCGGCCCGGCGTCGTTGGTGGACATAACCTGGTAACAAGCCAACTTTATGACTCATGAGGAGTATCATGGAGCTTAGCAAACGTTACCGGGGCGCCCTCTTGGGTTTAGCGGCGTGTGATGCTTTAGGCACCACCCTGGAATTCAGTCCACCCGGAACCTTTACGCCCATCACCGATATGGTGGGGGGAGGCCCGTTCAATCTTCGCCCCGGCGAGTGGACTGACGACACTGCCATGGCCCTCTGCCTGGCCGAGAGTTTGATTGAGCGGCAAGGATTTGACCCCCACGACCAATCGGTCAGATACCTGCGGTGGTATCGAGAAGGATATTTGAGCAGCAACGGCCGGTGTTTTGACATCGGCAACACCATCCGCCAAGCCCTGCACCTGTTTGAGGAAACGGGACAGCCATGGTCCGGCTCCACTCAGCCGCGCTCGGCCGGCAACGGTAGCCTCATGCGCCTGGCGCCGGTACCGTTGTTTTTTGCTCACAGTCCTGAGAGGGCCATAGAACTCTCCGGGGAAAGTTCCAGGACCACCCATGGTCTAGATATGTGTGTGGATGCCTGCCGGTATCTGGGGGCTCTTATCGTGGGGGCCGTGTCCGGAGCCGAGAAAGATGAACTCTTAGGCGGGCGTTACAGCCCGGTGCCGGACTATTGGGAGGGACGCCCCTTGGCGCCTGCCATTGCTGAGGTGGCCCAAGGGTCTTTCCGCCATCGCCAACCGCCGGAAATCCAAGGATCGGGCTATGTGGTTCGATCCCTGGAAGCGGCCCTTTGGGCCTTTTACCAGGGCAATTCCTTTGAGGAAGGCAGCCTCTTAGCCGTGAATCTGGGGGATGATGCCGACACCACAGGCGCTATCTACGGCCAACTGGCCGGCGCTTACTACGGCGAGGAGGCCATCCCGCACCGCTGGCGCCGCCAACTGGCCCATCACGATCTCATCTGCCGGCTAGCCGAGGGGCTGCTCCGGTAAGCGCTAGGCGTTCTGGATGAGAAGACTGCTGCTGCAATGGAGGCGGGAGATTAAGTTCTTACCCTCATTTTTTTCTCCCAATAGCCAGAGGTAGAGTGATGGGGGTCTCCTTAGTCATTATAACCAGCCAACATTTTCAACGCCTCCTCCCTGACCATCTCTATTATTTCTTTCGGCTCAATACCCCTGGCCTCGCGGCCAATGCGCATAACCCAATGAAATATTTCAAAGCGGTTGCTGACCACGATCAGTAGGTTGAATTTCCCCTTTAAACGCCTCCACTCCCTGTCTCCGGCTCATATTAAGTTAAGCCAAGGCTCTCCCTCCCGGGTAAGTTGATTGCCTCTGCTTAGTCATTATTATTTGTTCTCTGGAACGATTGGGGATGACAGCGGTTGACTTTTGTTCTGGGTATAATATTGTCAGATAAGATGGGAAAGGAGCCGATAGTGATCTTACAGAAAGTCAGAGCTCAGAAAAATCAGGCATTGTGACTGCTAACCGGTTGTATCTGCCACCAAATCCGAAGTAAACTTAAGTGAGGTCTGATGCTGCTCAAGGATAAAATATTGAGAGCCAGGGTCTCCGGCTGGCTGCCGCTTTCACTCTTTTTAGCTCTCCCGCTAGGCTGTCTACCTGCCGCCGATATCCTGGAAATCGCTCCGCCCTGCACTTGGTGCGACTATGTCAATCTCTGTGGGGCACAGCTATGAACCTGACTTTGATCAGCGCCAGCGCCGGGTCCGGCAAGACCTACAGACTGACCGGGAAGCTTGCCGAGGCCCTGCAGCATGGCGTAGAGCCCGAGGAAGTCCTGGCAACCACTTTTACCAATAAGGCGGCTGTGGAACTGCAAGAAAGAGCCCGCCTCAGCCTGCTTGCCAAGGGCGAGTGGGAAAAGGCCCAACGCATCTTTGATGGCTACGTGGGGACCGTGAATGCCGTATGCGGCCGCCTCCTTAAGGATTTCGCCTTCGAGGCCGGACTGTCGCCCACTCTGGATGTGCTGCCGGAGGGGGAAGATCAGGTCATCTATGAAAAAGCCATTACCCTGGTAGTGGAAAAACACGCACCGAATATCGACCCGGCGGCACACCGCTGCGGCCTGGAGAACTGGCGGCATGAAGTCAAAAAAATCAGCGATCTGGCCAGAACCAACCATATCGCCCCGGAGCAGCTAAAGGAAAGCGCGGCTCATTCCTGGGCCACTTTCCAAAAACTCCTGCCCCGCCCCAATCCAAAGCTTACTGCGGAGCATCTGGACCAGGCCCTGATGCAGGCCATTACCGCAGCCCTGGCTAATATCCCCGGCATCCGAGATGAGACCAAGAAAACTCAAAAAGTCATCGACGAACTCCAAAGAATCCGCCGCCTCCAGTCCCGCAACCCGGAGTTGCCCTGGGTGGAATGGGTCCGCCTGGCCAAACTGGAGCCTGCGGTCAAGAGCCGGGAGATTGTGGCTCAGGTGAACCAAGTTGCCTCCCAACACTCGCGCCACCCTCGTTTCCAGGCCGACATCAAGGGCATAATCTTCAAGCTGTTCGCCTGCGCCGCCGAATCCATGCAGGCGTTTGCCGATTTCAAGATACGGCAGGGGCTCATCGATTTCGTGGACCAGGAAAGCCTCTGTTTTGAGCTGCTCAAAAATCCGGAGGTCCGGGCCTTTCTCCGGGAACGATTGAAGCTGGTCCTGGTGGACGAGTTCCAGGACACCTCTCCCATTGAGTTGGCCATTTTCCTCCGCCTGCTCCGGATTGTCGGCCAGGCCGTCTGGGTGGGGGATCAGAAACAGGCTATCTATGGCTTTCGCGGCACCGATCCTTTGCTGATGGATGCGGTCATTGACAGCCTGATTGATCCAAAAACCTTGGAAATCTTGCCGAATTCCTATCGATCCCGCCCCGGTTTGGTATTGTTCACCAATGCGGTTTTTTCTCAGGCCTTCGAGGCCGTGGGCATCCCGCCGGAAAGGGTGCGGCTGCACCCCCACCGGCAAGATACCCACCCGGCACTTCCCCTCAATGTCTGGTGGCTGCAGGCGAAAAATACTTCTGAAGAGGCCGCCGCCATGGCGGCGGGGGTGGACGATCTGTTGGAAAAAGCCCGGGATTTTCCCCTCTTCGACAAGTCCGCCAACAAGCTTCGCTCCCTGCGCGGGGGTGATGTGGCCATTCTTTGCCGCACCAATGCGAAATGCGCTGCGGTTGCCGCCGCCCTGGAGGACTATGGCATCAGCGCCTCCCTGCCCCGCCGCGGCCTCCTGGCCCAACCGGAATGCGTCCTGGCCCTGGCCTGTCTGCGCTACCTGGTGGACCCCCAGGATCGCCTGGCTGTGGCGGAAATCCTCCACTATACGGAAGACCCCGCGGACCCCCAGAAATGGTTCCGGCAGTGGCTGGCAAACCCCAAGAACGGTCCGAAAAGTTCCTGCGCCATCTTTCCTAAATTAGATAGTCGCCGGAAGAAACTTATTCATTTAACCCCCGGCGAGGTGATGGAACTGGCCTTATCTGCCGGGGAAGTCCGGGATCGGGTGGTGGGCTGGGGCAGTGGGGCCAAGCGGCTGGCCAACCTGGAAGCCCTCCGGGGTCTGGCAGTAACCTATGAAGATCACTGCCTGATAGAACGGGGAGCGGCCACCCCGGCCGGGTTAGTGACCTTTTTAGCCATACAGGTCGAGGGCGAAGAGCTGGATAAACAGGAAGAAAGTCATGATGAACACACCGTCCAGGTCTTAACCTACCACCGGGCTAAAGGGCTGGAATGGCCGGTTGTTATATTGGGCGATTTGCACACCAAAGAAAAGAGTAATCCCTTCGGGGTGCACGTCAGCCCCTCTGAGAGCGCCTTTGAGGTAGAAAATCCCTTGGCCGGCCGCTGCATCCGCTTTTGGCCATGGCCTTACGGCAGCCACAGTAAAGGGATCGGCCTCAACGACGCCATCGAGAACTGCCCGGAGCAGGCCTGGGTCCTTCGGCAGGAAAAAAAGGAACTAACGCGGCTCCTGTACGTCGGCATGACCAGAGCCCGGGATTACCTTTTCCTGACGGCCCGGGAAAACAAAGCCGATTCCACGGCCTGGCTGGACGGGCTCTTCGACCGGAGGGGCCGCCGGATAGTTTCCCTGCCCACTGAGACAGGCAAAAAAGACATTACAGCGGCAGGAAAAAATTTCCTGGCGCAGGTTAGTTCTTTTCAGCCGCTGGAGTCCCATAGTAATGCCAAGCCGGAACAGGTGTTTATGTCTCCAGGAGTCCCCCAGGAGCAAACCTTTCCCCCGGCTCGCCTGGCGCCCAGCCAGTATGAAGATCCTGGAATTAAGGCCAGCATCGTCCGCTCCCTCTCCCTGGGGAGCCGCTTACCCCTGGTGGGAAAACCCGATATGGCCCGCCTCGGAGAGGTGCTCCACGCCTTCCTGGCGGCCGACGATGCCTCGTACGCCAGCCAAGACCGCTTTAAGATGGCCCAAACCATCCTGGCTAACTGGCAGACCGACGGGATTGCACCGGAAACGCTCCTCCTGGCCGGCGACCGGCTGTGGGATTTCATCCACCGGAATTTCGGCAAAGACTGCCCCTGCCGCCGGGAGTGGCCGGTTCACCTGAGGCTGGGCCAGCAGAAACTCAGTGGCCGGATAGACCTGCTCATTGAGACCCCTGCGGGCAATATCATCATCGACCATAAAAGTTTCCCCGGTCCCCTCAGCAGATGGGAGGCGAAGGCCCTGGACTACTCCCCCCAGTTATACCTCTACCGCCAGGCCATGGCAAAGGCGACGCACCGGGCCGTGGTGGCGACCTACATTCATATGCCTGTTGCTGCGGTGATGTTGGAGCTTGATCTTTCGGCGTAGTTGGGCAAGAATCAAATAAGTTGGCATTATAACAAGAATAATAATGAGGAGCACCCCAATTGAACCAAGAGGAATTTGAAAAAATACTGAAAAAGAGGAGATTGGAGTTGAGATAACTGAGTCTAAGGAACTCTTAAGCAAGATAATTAAGGTATCCGATGAGTTAGGATTGGAAAAAAACTGGGGAGATGGGAAAGTTCGAGGCGGCTTCAATCCCAAATTTTTAGACGAACATAATAAAAAATATACGCTTTTTGAACTTACACCAACCCCAGAAGGAATGGCTATTAAATTAGAAAATTTGAATCAGATCTCATCATTATATAGCGATAAACAAAAAATTAAAAAGATAATAGAGTATATAAAAGAGATTAGAAAAGCCATTAATATTGATTATATAGCACATAAGTATTCGTTATCCTATAATAATAAAACATACTTAAACAACCTTGATAAAAAATATCTAACAATTCCTGCTAACAATGTGTTTAAGAATATTCGATTGCGATGGTTACTTCCAAGTTATCTATATGGCAGGCCTATGGATTTTTTTACTCCCCTGGGTAATAAGAATTCATCGGGACCCGACGATGTTGAGGGTTAATCCATTCATCTATGGTGGGTTCTCTTTTCTTGTGATGTTTTTGGGAGTGCTTACAGCAGTTAACTTTTTCGTTTCGCCTTATATGTCAATCTGGGGATTAATGGGAGAAAATACAATGATGTATGCTATTATCTTCCTTGTGGTTTTGATACTAGGAAATTTGGGAAGAGTAGCTATCATGTCCAGGCTTATAGAATAGTATTTAATAACGATAGAATATCAATAACATATTTTTTTAAAAGATTAAGGTTAACTGTATTAGTGAAGATCCACAAATCTAATTATATATTGTTTCAATAATCATAAAAAATTTTAGGATAATTTATAATGGACCAAGACAAGATTTTAGATCACTTAATTAGGCTTTTATATATAATTCGTAACGTAGCATGCCATCGCGCACTTTCAAAGTACAAGAGCGATTTTAAACAAAATTACTGGATACTTATTTTTAATAATTTCTTGGATATTTCAATATTAGAGTGGTGCAAGATCTTTGGTTCAAAAATAGAACCAACTCATTGGAGATCATTAGTTGATAATCACGATTCCTTTCGATTAGGTTTATTAAAGGCGCTAGATATAGATAATTCTAACTGGGATGATTACTGGAGAAGAGTAAAAAATTATAGGGATAAATTTGTCGCTCACCACGAAAATAGTCCTGGCATAACTCATTATCCAGAATTAGATAATATTATAAAATCTTCTTTTTATTATTATAGTTATTTGATAGAAAAATTAAGGGAAATAGGTATTTATTATGAACCTGATGATTTAAGTGATTATTATGAACATTTTTTACGTCAGGCTTCAAAGTTTGCTGATATGTCTTATCAGGTGACTAAAGATATTGAAGAGAAGGTATATTGATCTAATGCTTAAGGCAGGATATTATAGAAATGGAGGGTTAAATGCGATATTTTTAGAAAAAAGATATATTTTAGCAGCAATGTCCGGTTAAGTTTTTGCATATATGTTTTTTAACCGCTCATGTTCACCGATGAAATTATTTCCAAGTTTGAGCTCACGAGTCTCATTTATGATTTTAATGCGTAATTCCCTTACTCTTTTAATGGAAACCCTTTCCTGATAATGCTTTTGGCAATAGATGGTTAGCAAGAGAAAGGTTATAAGACCGGCGACCATTTGAACCATAAAACCGTAGGCGCTTCTGGCAATGAGATGGTAGACATTAAGGTGCTGCTTCCACCAGCCGAAGAATTTTTCGATCTCCCAACGGAGTTTATAAATCAGGGCGATTTGTTCGGCGGTGAGATCATAGCGGTCGGTTGCGACCCAATATTCTGCATGGCCGATGCGGTAACCGACGAGTCGGAGTTTTTTTTTAGTCTGATTTACCGAGGGCGTACCCAAAAGAACGATGGCGTCAAAAAAGACAATGCTGTCATCTGGTATTTTTCGGCTTTCGACGACGGTCTTTCTGGTATTGGCCTTAATACGACAGACAAAATGCTTGCCTTCTTCTTGCCATTGATCAAAATTTTTGTGGCATTGGTAGTACCGATCCATGACGCCGGTCTGGCCGGGAGAGAGAATACGGCTCACAAAAGGTCTCTCGTCACCCTTGCCATTGGTAAAGAATATCTTGGTAGGGATAGACTGATTGATGTTAAAGCCAAGGTGCACCTTGGCCTTTTTGGCGCCTTTGCGGTAATCGGCCCACGTCATGGACAGCACGGCATCAATCAAGGAGCCATCAATGGCAACTAAATCACCCAATTCAGGATGTTCCGCGGGCACAGCCTGCGTGGCTTGTTCCTTAAGCTTCTCATAAACATAGATGAGCTGTTCCAGACCACGGGTATTGATGGCCTCACAATAACTGCTTCTCTTAATGCCATCGGGAGGGGCAATAAATTCACGGGCATAATCATCCTCCTCCAAGAATTGCAGGAGATGCCTGGCGGAATCGTGTTCTTGCAGATGAAAGCAGATGAGAGATTTGAGTTGATGTTTGAAGGTCAATTTCAAGGGTCGATTGCCTCGCGCCTCTAAAGGAGGAATGGTATCATCGAAACGTTCAACTGGCTGCCAGAGCTTTTCTAGGGAAGGGGGCTGTTTTTTGCTGCCCGAAGCATTGATAGTGAGCGGCATTTTCGTAACTCCTTGTAATTAAAGGATATTACGAAATCGTTCACATGTTCACAAACGCTTTGTCAAGCAAAAAATGCAATTCCCCGAAAATTTTTCATGAGGTTTTTATACCCTATTGCAAGTTTCTAACCGGACATTGCTGGCCGAAAATAGTTCTATGAAAAGGATTACTCCTCTCTTGACTTATTCGCCCACTTTTTTAGGATTAGGTATCCGACAATGTTTTCCCTCCCTGTAACCTCTTTATATTTTATTCACTATCGAAAAGAAATTATTGGAATAGGCGATTATGGAAGATACAGCCCTCAATTATATTATAGCTATTATTAAATCAGAAACTTTCTGGACAGCAATCGGATCTATTGGTACTATTATTACTTTGTACTACATTTATAGACAAATAGCAAATGCCAGAAATGTCACATCCTACGAATTTCTTCGCAAAGAAGATGACAGATTTAAATCAGAAGAAATGGAGTGCTACCGAATTAATCTATCGATGATATTACTTTTAACTCCTGATAATTATAAAAATATCGATGAGAATGCACCATGTGTATTAAGTTATTTTGAAGATTTAGGATTAATGTTGAAAAAAGGATTAGCATCTGATTATTTTATCTGGACATTTAATTGTTATTATGTCATACACTATTGGAAAGCGACAGAAAAATTTATCGAATGGTTAAGAAAAGAGGATAATGACCCAACATGGTATTCTGAATTCGAATATCTATATTATAAGATGTTAAAATATGAAAAAAAGATGACTAAAAAGAAACTAATAGATATAGTACCAAATAAAGAAAAAGTTGAGAAATTTCTTAAAGAAGAATTACATGTTAAATTAAGGCCATTCGTAATATCAGATATTGACAGTGTTATTGAAATAGAAAAATCATCATTTAACGAAACTGACGCATATCAACTGTCTCGTTTCGAAGAGCTTTATAAACAACATCCAAAAGGGTTTATTGTAGCAGAAATCTTGGGGCAAGTTATAGGTTATATTATAGGCTATGTATCTGATGAAGTTGGTGAAATCGATTCAATTGCTATAGATGAAAGATATAGGCATTTTGGAATAGCTCGAAAGTTAGTTCAGACTATTTTGAATGATTTCAAACAAAAAGGTATAAAAAAATTTTCTTTGGAGGTCAGAACAACAAATGAGTCTGCTATCCTTTTCCACAAAAGCATGGGATTCGAGGTTGAGAAAGTCTATAACAATTACTACGATGATGGGGCAGATGCTTACTTGATGACTTTGAATTTTGAATAGGAGATTTTTTTTCGAAACAAGAAGCCTGACAACGCTTTAGATACGCTGGATCTTAGTAATCGATCACAGGGTATAAGATTATGCTTGGGAAATCCAAGCGATATCTGGGGCTTTGCCTTTAAAATAACTACTTATGGCCTCCACTAACACG
>VGSO01000056.1 GCA_016874945.1 Deltaproteobacteria bacterium | reverse complement strand
TGGCTGGTGGAGGCCAAACTGTTTGACGTGTACACCGGCGATCCCATCCCGGCGGGCAAGCGCAGCCTGGCCTTTCGGCTCACTTACCGGGACCCGGAGCGCACCCTGACGGATGAGGCAGTGGGCAAGCGCCACGAAGCCATGATCCAGGCCCTGGCCCAGGAACTGGGGGCGGAGTTAAGGTAGGGAAAGAATAGTTTTGGGGAGGGAGCCAGGGGCCATCACAGGCGAGACGCCTGTGCCACAGGCCCCTGCCCCCTCCCCCAACCCCCATAAGAGATGTTTAGAATGCTGTGTTTCGTAAGGGCGACCGAGTCACCCTTAAGCCCAAAATGTGGAACAGCCGCCCCCGGCTGTTCACGGTAGATGCACAGCGTACCGTGCCCTGTAGGGGCGTCCCGGTGGGACGCCCTCAAGACTTGCTCTAGGTGCGCCCGGCGCACCATTTTCTTGAACCCTAAAGGTGATGGGGGGTGGAAGAAGATTTTCCCCGGAAAAACTTTTACACCATCGGCGAGGTGTGCCGCCTCACCGGGGTGAAAGCCCACGTGCTGCGGTACTGGGAAAACCAGGGGAAGCTTATCAAACCCCAGCGCCGCGGCTCCCGCCACCGCCTTTACCGCCGGAGCGACATCCAACTCATCTGCGAGATCAAGCGCCTTCGGGAAGAAGAGAAGCTCTCCCTGGAGGCCATGCGCCGCCAGCTCCATCCGCCGGCCCCTTTCTCCCCCACCCTTTCTCCGGCGGCCCTGGCCGCCCTGGGCAAGGAAGTCACCGACCTGCTCCGGGATATCCGGGACGAATTGCGGGACTTGAAAGAAACGCTGGATGAGGACAAGGAAGGGGCTTAAAAACTATGGCTATGTTCTCTCAATAGAAATCCTGTTTCTATTTTTGGAAGATAAGATAAATAGCAGCAATCGAACATATACGAGGTCAATTACGGACTCTTTTTTAACCACTCCGATACTATCAGAGCATAATCATTAAATATTAGTTCATTAGTTTCGAGTTTTAAATTTGAACACAAATCTTGCAACTCGGTTGTAAAAAGTTGATAACGCGAGCATATATCGGACCCGCCAGGTATGGTTACACGCCCTGATGAATTTCGTAGCCAGTCTCTTATAATTGGGATAGCCGTGTATGGGTCGTCATTATGAGACTTTATGTCTTGACCAGCTATATTAGAAATAAATCTTTGATAACGATACTTTTCTCGATCCAATATTAAACAAACCTTTGATTTGTCTTTTCTTGGGCCAAATTTCTTTGCACCCAAAAAAAGGCCTAGCTCTAAGGGCATGTTAAATCTTGGTAAATTATGCTCAGTATTTAACTCTGTTCTTGAAATATCGTGAATTCCAAACTTACATTCAGACATCATGCTTGCGATTTGGTCAATCCGTACTAGCGATGCATCGTGAAATTCGAGGGCACAGCGGGGAATGTAGCCACAATCAAATATAGCAAATACAATAGCATTGAAAATATCCTTGTAATCCTTGTCGAAAGGGCAATTTATAAAAACGCTACTGGCATATTCATGAGTAGCCATTACTGTGTGCTCTTATGTTTTTAGTGAACGTTTGGCCATAACTGACTCTACTGCTTTAATTACATCCGATTTTTTCACAGAGCCAGATTTTGCAGGGGATTTTACGTCACGATTTTTTTGAGAGCGGGCTCTCAATGCTTTCTTGCCAGCGACTCTTGATTTCGGCATGCCTATCTCCAATCCAGTTTTTATTAAATTTTTGCATGAAATTGCATAAAAGTCAAGGGATAAAGGGAAAGCCTGGGCACATCCGAAAGGAAAATTATAACTTGCCAAGACCAACACTTATGATGTGCGAGACAAAGGTTGTTGATATGCTTTGAAAATCAGATTTATCTACCGGTGCAGCGATGGATAGCCCCGGAAATCATGGCAAGGCAATATTATTCTCATCATGCTTCGATATGGAATAACTCCGCCAGCATGTCCCGCAGTCCCTGCCGCCAGGGCCGGGGCGTCAGGTTGAAGGCGGCCGCGGCCTTGCGGCAATCCAGGACCGACCAGGGGGGGCGCCGGGCGGGACCCTGGAATTCCGCGCTGCTGACGGGCGACACCCGGACGGCCCCCAGCCGCCCCCGGCGGTGCGCCTCATCCACAATGGCCTGGGCGAACCCGTGCCAGGTGGTGTAGCCGCCGCCGCAGAAATGATAGGTTCCCCACTTGACCGCCGGCCCCTCTGTTTGAATCCCTTTAGTCATGGCTACCAGGGCGTCGGCCAGGTCTCCGGTCCAGGTGGGAGAGCCGAATTGGTCGGCCACCACCCGCAAATCCTCGCCGGCCCGGGCCTTTCTCAAAATGGTTTTTACGAAATTATGGCCATGGACCCCGTATAACCAGGAGGTCCGAATGATCAAGTGCGCCGGCAGCCGGGAGCGGATGGCCTCCTCCCCCTGCCATTTGCTCCACCCATAAGCATTAAGGGGGTGGGCGGGGTCATCTTCCCGGTAAGGCCGGTTTAGGCGGCCATCGAAGACGTAGTCCGTGGACAGGTGCACCAGGGGAATGGCGAGGGCGGCGCAGGCGTCGGCCACATGGGCGGGGCCGTCCCGGTTGACGGCCATAGCCTTCTCCGGCTCGGATTCCGCCTGGTCCACCGCGGTATAAGCGGCGCAATTAATGACCAGTTCGGGACTAAGGGTCTTTAAGAGGGAGAGAACTGCTTCCGGCTGAGTGATATCCAGCCGGGATGAACCAGACCCCAGAAGATCCAGGCCGATGGCCTCAAATCCGGCCTTCTCCAGACGGGGAATGAGGTCTTGCCCCAGCATACCTAAGCTGCCGATGACCGCCACCCTCATGGCCGGGCCGTTCATGCCGGGAGCGCGGCCGGGGCAATTTCCGCCAGGGTAGGGAACCGGCTGTCTCTGGCGGACAGGAGGGGGTCGGCCACCGGCCAGTCAATGCCCAGGGAGGGGTCATCCCAGCGGATGCCGTATTCATCCTCGGGGGCGTAATATTCCGTACACTTATACAACACCGTGGCAAAGTCGCTGAGCACGCAATAACCATGGGCAAAGCCCGGGGGAATATAGACCTGCTGATATAGCCGGGAATCCAGGAGCATGCCCAGCCACCGGCCGAAAGTGGGGGAACTCCGGCGGATATCCACGATCACGTCGAAAATCACTCCCGCGATTATGGACGCCAGTTTTCCCTGGGGCCGGGCCAGTTGATAGTGCAAACCTCGCAGCACCCCTGAGCGGGAGTGGGAAAGGAGATCCTGGACAAAGGCGGCGGGGATTCCCAGTTGCGCAAAACGCCGGGCCTGGAAGATTTCCAAAAGGTGCCCCCGGGGGTCGGCAAAGACCTGGGGCTCAATGAGCACCACCCCGGGAAATTCCGTGGCCGTCACCTTCATCGGGGCAGGTCCCCGCCGATTAATCCCAGGAGATATTGGCCGTATTCGTTGGCCTGGCACACCTGGGCTAATGCTTTTACCTGCCCGGCGTCGATGTATCCCATGCGGTAGGCCACCTCTTCGATGCACGCCACCTTGAGGCCTTGACGTTTCTCGATGGTTTCGATAAAGGCGCCCGCCTCCAGGAGGGATTCGGGGGTCCCCATGTCCAGCCAGGCGAAACCTCTTCCCAGGAGTTCCAGGTGGAGTTGGCCGCGCCCCAGGTATTCCCGGTTGATATCCGTGATCTCCAATTCCCCCCGGCCGGAGGGCTGGAGCCGGGAAGCGATATGGATCACGTCATTGTCATAAAAATAAAGCCCCGGCACCGCGTAATTGGACTTAGGCCGCTGAGGTTTTTCTTCAATGCTGAGCACCTTGCCGGACGGGTCGAATTCCACCACCCCATACCTTTGGGGTTCTTTTACCCAGTAACCGAAGATCAGGCCCCCCTGGTCCAGTTGCACCGCCCGTTGCAGGATCTTGGGCAAGCCGTGTCCGTAAAAGATATTGTCTCCCAGAATCAGACACACCTTATTTTTGCCGATAAAATCCCGGCCGATGAGGAAAGCCTGGGCCAGGCCTTCGGGACGGGGTTGGCCCGCATAGGAAAATTTCAGACCCAAATGGGCGCCGTCCCCCAACAGGTTGCTGAACCGGTCCAGGTCTTGGGGGGTGGAAATGATGAGGATTTCCCGGATACCCGCCAGCATGAGGACCGAGAGGGGGTAATAGATCATCGGTTTGTCGTAAACCGGCAATAAGTGCTTGTTGACCCCCTGGGTGATGGGGTAAAGACGGGTTCCGGCGCCGCCGGCCAGGATGATGCCTTTCCAACCCGGCGCGGCCGTCCGGGAATATGGGTTGGACCACTCGGCGTGCCAAACTGCGCTCATTTTTTGGCTTCCCTGATCAAGGACTTGTTCTTGGGGGAGGGGGACAAGGGCGCCCGCCCTGGCCCTCCCCCCCAAAATATCTTTTCATGCTTTACGGGTGAACCGAAGGCTCCCCCCTCAAATCTCCCCATAGTGCTGCCGCACCCATTCCCGGTAGGCTCCGGTCTGAATGGAGGATACCCAGTCCTGGTGATCCAGATACCAGCGGATAGTCTTTATCAGTCCGGAAGACAAGGATTCTTTGGGCTTCCAGCCCAGTTCCCGGGCAATTTTGGTGCAGTCCAGGGCATAGCGCCGGTCATGGCCGGGACGGTCCTTAACAAAGGTTATCAGGGAGGCATGGGGCGACTGGGGCGACTGGGGCGACTGGGGGCACAGCTCATCCAACAAGGCGCAGATAGTCCGGACCACCTCCAGATTCGTCTGCTCGCCTCCGCTCCCGATATTATAAGTTTCCCCAATCCTTCCCGCTTCCAACACCAGCCGCATGGCTTCACAGTGATCCTCCACGTACAGCCAGTCCCGGAGATGGTTGCCGTCCCCGTAAATGGGGAGGGCCTTGCCCTGGAGGGAGTTCAAGATGACCAGCGGAATCAGTTTTTCCGGAAATTGCCGGGGGCCGTAGTTGTTGGAACTTCTGGTGATAATCGCGGGCAGTCCATAGGTCCGGTGGTAAGACCGCACCAGATGGTCACCCCCGGCTTTGGAAGCCGAATACGGGCTATTGGGAGCGCAGGGGCTGGTTTCGGTAAAGGGAGGAGCGTCCGGTTCCAGGGACCCGTAAACCTCATCGGTGGACACGTGGAGGAAACGGAAACTTTCCCGGGCCGGGCTTTTTAAGGCTCGCCAATAATTACGGACTGTCTGCAAAAGATGGAAAGCGCCCACGATGTTAGTTTGGATAAAAGCCTGGGGATTATAAATGGAACGGTCCACATGGGTTTCCGCGGCGAAATTTATCACCGCTTCCGGCTGGTATTTATGGAGCAGAGCCTCAATGACCGGCTCGTTTCCTATATCACTTTGCACCAAGATATAATTGGGCTCGTTGGTCAGGCTGTTCAAGTTATGGGGATTGCCGGCATAAGTCAATTTGTCCACATTGATCATCGCGGCCTGGGGGTTAAACTGGCTTAAAATGAAATTGGACCCGATGAAGCCGGCGCCCCCGGTGACCAACCAGGTTCTGGTGTTCATAATTACCGCTGTCCGCCTCAGTCTGGCTTGTATTCCGAGAGTAGGCCGGGAGCCGGCTTAAAACCGGGATGCAGCCGCACCCAAAAAGGATTTAAAAGCTACCGGCGCAGTCCAAATTTTTCCCCATATATTCACCAAAACGGTCGGTTTGTCAAAGAAAATGGCCGGAGCATTTCTTGGCCCCAAGCATCTGCCGACTGGGGGGCGCGGTCTGGCCACCGACCGACTAGATCGCCTCAAATCTCTTCCAATTCCGGCACCGCGACAATGAACCGGGCGTCGGGGTTTAACTTTCGGACGTTGGCAATAATTTCATCTTTAAAATTATGCGGCAAGATCAATATCTTTTCCCTAACCCCGGCAATGTCCTCCATGGGCAAGATGGGAATGCGGGTTCCCGGCTGGTGCTTTCCCTGTTTTTCCGGGGTATTATCAAAGATGGCGATCATATTGTTTTCCAGATGACAGTAATTGCAAAGAATACAACCTTTAGCCGCGGCCCCTATTCCCACTATTTTTTCATCTTTTAAATACTGCAACAAAATGTCTCTGACTTTATCCACTCGCGCCTGGTAAGTCTCATAGTGGATTTCCCCATCTTCCAGAGGGTCAGCTTTATATCCTCTCCCCTTTTTAATGTAGAACCTTAGACTGCCTCCGTGAATATCGGGAAAATACTTGATAAGGTGAATACCCATGTCCATGGTATCCAAAAATATACTCATCCCCTTAATAGAAACATAACTTAAATGCTCATGGTAGATTTGCCCGGAATCATTATTATTCACCGTATCTCTAATCCAGGGGACTTCTATGATTAAAACGCCCTCCGGTTTTAAGAGTCGATTAATATTTAAAATAAAACCGGCTGCGTCATCCACGTGAGCAAAAACGTTCATGGCGACAACATAATCGGCACAGCCGCGGCCTTCTATTATCTGATTGGCCACTTGGAAATCAAAAAATTCCGGGATAGTTGGTATCCCGTTGGCTTGAGCAATAGCCGCCAGGTTGCGCGCCGGCTCTACTCCCAAGCGCGTGCTTTTTTCCACTTGACCCAAAAAAGTCCCATCGTTACTGGCGATTTCCACGATAAATTTCCCTGCCTCATCAATTTCCCTGGCGAGTTCTTTACAATGTCTAATGAAAGTTCTGGACATGCTGCTTCTGTAACAATAATCTCTATAAAGAACTTCGGGATTAACTACGCAATCAATAAAACTCATGCCACAATCATTGCATAAATGGACTCTTAAGGGATATCTTTCCTCCGGTTCATCGGGTGAATTCAACAAATTATTAACCAGGGGTATTTCGCCTAAGTCCAAATACCTGGTGTTATCCGGGGAACCACAGAATCGGCAGGAATTAATCAGCCTGGCGTTAATCGTCGAAACTTCCAAAATTTAGCCCCATCCAAGACTTCCTTCAAAATTAGCACATATTAGGTTCTTCCGGCAAGATGCGGGGAACAGCTTTTGCGAGGGGTCTAAATATAAGACCCTTCCCGGAGGTTGGCAGCGGCGGCGGCAAAGCCGGGCCGACCAGGATGCCCGGCCTACCGGGCCCCGGGAAGCTCTTAAGAGAATCTGCCTTGCCAATGCCCCTCTTTTCGTTATACATTTATTTTTAACTAACCAGCCGCCCGGTCCTGATCAGGCGGCTCCCGGACATTACGTGCCCCACCGAGCCTGAGGTGAAAATGAAACAAAAGGTTTCCTGGGGGCGAAAACTGGAATTAAAATTCGCCCTTAAACGAAAGGAAGATTTCCAGGAATTTGCCGGGATCAGCTTGCGCAAATTACCCGGCGATTGCCTGGCCATCATGAAATTATTACACCGGTGCCGGCCTCGCGTGGTGGTGGAACTGGGCAGCGCCCTGGGAGGGAGCTCCTTGATGATCGCTTCCTGGGCCGAACACCTGGGCCTGGAAGAAATTGTTTCAGTGGATATTCAAGATGTGCCGCGCCCCAGCCATCCTCTAATAAAATTTATCGTGGGCGACTCCTCCAGCCCGGATATTGTCCAAAAAGTCCATGACTTAGTAGCGGGCCGCCCTTGTTCTTTGATATTGGACTCCAACCACCTTGCCACCCACGTGCTCCAAGAGTTGGAGTTGTATCATGATTTAGTCGGGAAAGGCCAGGCGCTCATTGTGGAAGATACTTTGGTGGATGTGTTAAATTTTAAAAAGTTTCGAGGTGCGGGGGGACCGCTACGGGCGTTAAAAGAATTCTTGCCGCGCCACCCTGATTTTGTAGGGGCGGAAGGAATAGAACCTTACGTCACCACTAACTTTTTCGGCTATCTGATTAGAAAATAATGGACCTGCTCTCCATTATCATCCCGCAATACCGCACGGAGCAGCATATCCGCCTTTGCCTGCGGTCTTTGCGAAAATACAGCCAGGGCGCCATCGAAGTTCTGGTGATCGACAACAATTCCAACGACGCCTCCCTCGAATATTTAAGGAATTTGTCCTGGATTAAATTGATTGAAAACCCCACTCAATCATTGGGTTCCAGAGCCCATGCCGAGGCCCTGGATCTGGGGGTTAATCAGGCCACCGGAGATTGGCTGTGCTTTTTCCACAGCGACACCATGGTGTTAAAACCGGAATGGGATTTAATCCTGATAAAAAAAATCAAAGATGCCCATGCGGTGGGACTTTCCACCCTGGAACGGGATATCAATAAGTTTGAGCCGTTATTGGAGAAATTTAAGCATATTCTGTTCGACTTTAGAAAAAATGTCAAAATATGGTTGGGGGTCAACAAAAAATATGAAAAGATCATGTCTTTTTGTTTCATTATAAATAAGGATATTTTTTTAGAAACCAGGTTTTCATTCTTATCTGGCCGTAAAGATATAATCTCAGACCTGTATCATGAAAAAATCAAAGGGGCGCATCCATTTATCCTGGCCGCCCGCCAGGAGTTGGAGCCGCTGCTGTGGCACACCAGCAACGTAACTTCCATTTTAACGGGACAGATTCAAGAAAAATCCCTGGTCCAAAAATTCAACATGAAGAACTCCATGCTCCTCCAGAACCCCGCCATCCAGGAAATTTTGTCCGACCCCTCCCTGGATTTTTAATTGGGATCTAGTGACTGAGGGGAGCCTTGCCCCTCCGGGCCCCCAGGCGGGGTGAAAACCGTCACCTCCTTGGTCTCGGTTCCCCGCGGCGCCGTAGGATTACTGGATGGCGTATTGTTTTTTTCTACCAACTTATCTCCGGATATCCCAGCAGGCGGTTTACTTCCGCGGCTAGGCCATCGGAGGCTTAAAAAACAAGGCTATGTTCTACTTATAGAAATTTTCTTTCTCTTTAGGAAGTTAAAATAGATGGCAGCGATCGTTCCATTCACCGGGTGTTCTAATTGACTCTATCCTAAACTGGATAATTCACATAAATACCACGAACTTGGTGGTAAAGGCTTGCTAACCTGTGAAAAAATAGCATAATATTAATAGGTTACTATTTAATTTAGATATTTTAACAAGTTGTCTTATATGAGGCTCTTGCAAAAGTTTAGCAAAACCGGTCCCGGCTTCTATTCCCCCTCCCCACGGGGGGAGGGGGCTAGGGGGAGGGGGGCGAAGCCGTTTATAACTATGGGATAATACAAATAAATTTTACCACCCCCACCCTAACCCTCCCCCCTCAAGGGGGAGGGAACCGACCCAATATCGTTGATTCCGCTTTTGACCATGACTTTTGCAAGAGGCTCTTATATATTAAAAAGTTTCTGAATATAGCGGACTAAAAGGCAACTTATCCTCCCACCACCAGACCCCTGAAGTCTCCAAGGCCTAACTTATCAATAGGGTTTACCAAGCCCTCCCCCGAATCCTTATGTTTACAGGGGGGTCCTGATAACCTGGATCAGGCGAAAATCAGTATTTCCCGCACCCATAAATCGGGTTTTTTGCGATTAATTTTAAGGAAATCCCCCTATATTAATTCGTTTTACATTCTCTACTATGAGTAGCAGCGGTAAAACGAAAAGGGTATCAGGAGGGTTTTCGGGAATAATAACTTACCGCTAACGGTCTGAAAAGGAATATGGCTTATGACTTGGAAAGCTAAACCTCATATCCTGCGTTTTTCGGGTCGGGACAAAGGAGCCGTAGCGGTTGAATTTGCCATTGTAGGCACGCTCTTCCTTCTCCTTATTGGCGGAGTCGTCGATTTCGGGCATGCCTACTACATGAAGCAGGCCATTACCAATGCCAGCCGTGAAGGGGCCCGCTATGGGATAACTTACACAACTAATACCAGCGGCGTGCGGATAGCCCCGGCCGATCTCAATCCGACTATCGCAAACTACATACTCACCAATTATCTGACTAACGCAATGCTGCCCAGCGATGCCAATCCCAGCGTAACCCTGGGAGGCGCGGGATATACCACGGGAACCAAGGGATCCGGCTTAGAGGTCACGGTAACCGCCACCAAAACCTGGTTTATGGTATCGGGTTTCATTCCTGGATTTGGCAATCAAAAAACGCTCACGGCTAAAACCGTAATGCTCTGTGAGTAAATTCACTTAATTGAAGGAGGAACCTGGGGGGCGGAAGAAAACCAGGCTGCTGGAATAAGTAAACGGAATTGACCCAGGGAAGGGCAGGATTATTACGATTCAACCTGACAGGAGAACGGGAGGTTGTTATGAGCAAGGTAAAGGTATTCGGGACGTTAATCAGAAGGATGGAGGGATCAGTGGCTGTGATCATTGCTCTCGGCCTCGTCGCTTTTCTAGGGATAGTCAGTCTGGCTATCGATATGGGCCACCTCTATACCACCAGAAACGAACTTCAGAATGTAGCTGACGCCGCAGCCCTGGCCGCGGCAGGCAATTTAATCCAAGACTACGGCGCCGGTGCGGTGCGAGATGCGGCCGCGGCCCAACAGGCCGCCCTGACGGTGGCCCAGCGCCAGAGCCAGCTTTCCGGACAGACCGCCGTGGGGGATGCAGATCGCAATGATCTGAGCCTCATCTTTGGGGCATGGGATATCTATAAGGGCAATCCCGCGACGGCGTGGACGGAAATCGGCTCCACTTGCAGCAGCGACTCCAATGCCAATGCGGTGAAGGTCTCAATTACCCGGGCCTCGGGCACCGTCTATGGCCCGGTATCCAATTTTTTTGGCGGGATTCTGGGATTCAACACTTCACAGGTCGCGGCCACCGCCATTGCGTATTTAGGCTATGCCCATGAGGTCCCCACCGCCACCGTCAAGGTGCCCCTGGCCCTGCCGGACACCGTGCTCACCGCGTCCAAAGGCAGATCCGGCTGGTTTGCCTGGATGCTGGGGCCCCGGGAGGCCTTGGCCACCACCAAGACGTACGTCTTCAAGGATACCGGGGGCAAATTGGTTGACAATAATGTAACCACGGCTCCACTCGACCCAACTCATGCGTATCTATTCACCGCCGGCAAAAATGACGCGGTGCCCGGCACCATCTTGGACATTCTGACCAAGGTTTATACTCCCAGTTACACTTCGAGCAATCCGGTGTATATGGCGAAGTTGAAGCTGGGGCAGGAAATCCACGCCAGAAGCGAGTTCAAATATGGCACCAGCTACATCTCCCCCATTTTCCAGAGATTGCAGAAGGCCTATAATTACAAGACCACCGGTAACGCCAATACGGCGCCCCCCGCCGGGACCGCCTGGCGGGTCACCTTGCCGGTTTACGGCACCACACCCAACCCCGCGGCTTCCCGGCAACGGCAAGGTAGTTTCATGTCCCTGGCCCGGTTGCTGGCTCCCTTCTGGCCCTCGGAGGCTTACGCCTGCTACACCATGCCCCCTCCGAAGACCTATGTGAACGGCTTTGTCAACGCTGATATCACCAATGTCACTTACAGCAGCACCGCTGACAACGGCAACTATACTTACCCCAAAACCATTGATTCGGTTACCTATACTAACAAAAAAGACTTCTTGACTAATTATCCCGACAGTGTCTGGAACCTCAACAAGGTCACCATCGAGAATGTGACGGATGGTAGCACGGTGTCGCCTCCGGGGACCACTTCCGGCGGGCCTTCGAACCAGGTGATCAATCCGGGGGCCCCGGGCAATACCGGAGCCTTTGCCAGCATTCCCGTATTGGTTAAATAGCTTTTTGGGACAAAGGGATGGTATCTGCCCAACCAATCTGAGTTGAGCATCCCCCCTTTCCCATCGAAAGAGAATAATAATTTTTCATTCTCAGGAGGATAATT
>VGSO01000055.1 GCA_016874945.1 Deltaproteobacteria bacterium | reverse complement strand
TCAGGCCGCTTTTTCCCGGCATCCGCCTGGCGGGCCGGGCCTTGACGGTGCGCACCTATCCCGGCGACTGGGCCAAGCCGGTGGAGGCCATTGACCTGGCCCACCCCGGCGACGTCCTGGTCATCGCCGCCGGGGGCGTGGGCCCCGCCATCTGGGGGGAACTGGCCACCCATTCGTCGTTGCAAAAAGGGGTGGCCGGGGTGGTCATCGACGGCGCGCTCCGGGATTCCGGAGACATCGTCAAGCTGGGCTTCCCCGCCTTTTCCCGCCTGGTCATGCCCAACGCCGGGGAGCCGAGGGGCTTCGGGGAAATCGGCGTCCCCATCCGGGTGGGCAACACCCGGGTGGAAACCGGGGACTGGATTCTGGGGGACGACGATGGGGTCTGCGTACTGCCCCAAAAAATCGCCGTGGAATACGCCAACCGGGCCATGGACGTCCTGGAGAAGGAAAACCGCATCCGGGAGGAAATCAAGGAGGGCCGGACCCTGGCGGAAGTGACGGATTTGCTGAGGTGGGAGAAGAAGGTGTAGAAAGAGGTGAAAAATTGCGAGTCATGCAAGGCGGGCATGGAGGCCCGCCCCACCAAGTAGGGGCGGCCCGGCGGGCCGCCCGCTGCAGGCTGCAGCCGGCTGCTCCCTTTTCAGATCTCTCCAATTAATTCATTAGCAACATGAGAGCTCCAGGAATACTTTTCTTGGGAATGACCGGCTGGTAGGGCAGGACGCTGCCGGAATGCTTGGCGTCATGATGGAACATGGGCCAGGGGGAATTGGCCAGGCCCAGGGAGGTGCAGTACACCGCGTAAATATAGCCGTCCGCACAACCAACATAAACGGTGCCGTCAGGGCCAATGGCCGGGCTGGAACTGGTCTCGCCCATCGTGGAAAAGCGCCACTTTACGGTTAAATCCGGGTTGAGGGCATAGAGGTTGTCCCCCTCGCCCGGAGTATAGGAAGTGGCGCCGACGTAAACGATGCCGTCGGCGCCGATGGCCGGCGAAGAGAGGACCGTGGGTCCGGGGTTGAAAGAATACTTCAGGTTGCCATTGGTAGGATCAAGGGCATGCAGCTTGGCCCCCCCTATATAAATGGTGCCGTCGGCGGCCACCGCCGGCGACGAAAAGGTATCAAGGAAGGCCAGGTAAACCCATTTCAAGGTGCCATCGGGGTTAATGGCCCAGATGCGGCTGTTTCTCGACCCCACATAGATGGTGCCATCAGTGGCGATAGCCGGGGAAGAGCGCACTTCCCCGCCCATGTAATAATCCCATTTATAACTGCCATCCGGATTAATGGCATGGAGCCTCATATTTTGGGAGCCCACATAGATGGTGCCATCCTTAGCGACGGCCGGAGAGGAGTCCGAGGGTGACATGGAATAGGTCCACTTTTTGTTGCCGTTGACCGGATTTAACGCCACCAGGCCGCCTTGCCAGGAAGAGGTCACATAGATGGTGCCGTCCGGGGCAATGGCCGGGCATCCCATAGTGGCTCCTATCTTGTCATTGGCCCACTTTTGGGTGCCGTCGGGATTATAGGCATAAAAGGTGCCCGCTCCCATATAGATAGTGCCGTCCGGGCCCACGGCCGGAGACGCCCAACCGCTGGCGCCCCCATTAATTTTCCACTTCTTCGTCCCGTTGGGATTAAGTGCATAAAGATAACCATATTCATCAGCTATATAGGCCACGCCCAGGGCATCCAGGGCCACATTGGAGTGACGAATGGAAGTCGCCGCCAAATAGGACCACTTTTGGGTCCCCGGGGCGCCCGCCAGGACCGGAGCGGCGCTCACCATAGCCAACACCAGGAACAGGAGCAGGGAAATCCATCGCCGTAACATGCCAGTTCCTCCCAAATGTCAGATAGATCAAGTTTCAGACCAAGAGATGGTGATTAAGGAAGCTGCTTCCGCAGGGAAAGAAAACACCCAGAGAGCGCCGGGCCCCTTTGACATCAATCATAAATGAAGGAGCCGGGATTTGCAATTTCTTTCCCGATTAGTTTGGAAACGGTGAAATCGGGGATTGGGGGCAGAAGCTTGAGGGGGGGAGGGGCAAGCGCCTTCCCCCCAAAATTCCTACTCCTTCCCCTTCCCCCGCTTTCCCTGGAACTGCCTTACCTGGTACATGAAAGCTTCCAGGCGGGTGCGGGTGTGGGTCTGTTCCTGGCCGTCGTAGGCCAGGTTGAGGAAGGGGATGTTGTCGTGCTCTTCCCGGAGGCGTTTGAACAGGGAGTTCACCACGGTGCCGGGCATGCAGGTGAAGGGCATGATGTTCACCAGCCCCGCGGCCCCCTTGCGCACGAAGTCCCGGGATTTGCCGATGCTCAGGATGGCCTCGCCCTCGAAGGAGGGGTGGAGGTAGCCCTGGGCCAATTCCAAAATTTCGGAGATCTTGGGTTCATGAAGGTTGCGGATGCAGCCTTCAAAGACCTCCGTCAGCCGGTGTTCCAGCTTGTGCTGGACCCGGCCTTTGAGGAGCACCTGGAGCAGCAGCAGCCAGCGCCGGTTGGCGATGGCGTTCTTTTGGGCGGTGAAGTTGACGTACAGCAGCCACTCGCCGATGGGCGGCATCCAGACCTCGCCCCCCAGGGCCTCGATTTCCCGGATGGCGTTTTCGTTGGAGAATTTGTTGGCCCGGGTGTAGATTTCCCCCACGATGCCCACGATGGGCTTGTCCCGGCTGCCGTTTAAGGCCACGTCCTCGAAGGCCCGGCGGGCTTCCTGGAGCACCGGGACCTCATCGCGTCTATCCCGCAGGGCTTCATAGGCTTTTTGCACATAGTGCTGATAGACCTGGTCGGTGTCGCCGGTGTGGCGCTCATAGGGCCGGGTCTCCCACAGCTTTTTCTCCAGCAGGTCGATGGCCACCACGCCCCGCCAGGCGATGCGGTCGAAGTCATCCCCCACCATGCCGACTTCCTGGTACATGGTTTCCGTCTGGTCCGGGGAGTAAACCGGCATCTGGGGGTAGCCCAGCTCATCCAGGACCAGGCGGTGGAACCGGTGGTACTGGCCGAAGCGGCAGGGGCCGTTGGCCGCGGGCATGAAGAACGCGCTCTTTTCCGGGTCGAAGCCGGGGCGCTGCAACAGTTTGGCCAGGTCCCCGGTGGTGAGGATCAGGGGGTAGCACTCTTTGCCGGAGGTAAGGCGGCGGCCCAGTTCCAGGGTCTCCTCGTCGGACTCCGGCAGGGATTCGGCTTCGGCGCCGCAGGCCTGGAACGCGGCCACCAGACCCAGGGCCTGGTCGGTCATGGGGGGGAGATAGATGCGGCGCTTCAAGGCCCCGGTGACCCGGTAGCGGTAAGGCGAAACCGCGTCCACCATGGGCTGGGGCTTAACGTTCTTCAGGCTGTCCAGGAACGCCTCCAGGCGGGTGATGGCGCCCACGTCGGAGGAGTGCTCGTCGATCTCGATTTCCAGGTAAGGCTTGCCTCGCATGCGGTCCTTGAAAAAGTGCTCGATAAAGGAGTCGGGGCCGCAGCTGAAATTGGTGATAAAGACGCCGTAGAGGCGGTGGTCTTGGCGCACCAGCTCCGCGGCGCCCAGAATTTTCTGGCCGAAGCGCCAGTACATGGGCTTGATTTCCGAAAGGTCCTCCACCTGGTCCAGGGGCAGGAAGTCCATGGGCAGGGTCTGAACCCCCAGTTGGCGCAGCTTGCGGTGGAGGTTGAGATTCATGGCCGGGTCGAAGGCGTTGTAGGGCCGGCCGATGAGGACCATGAGACGCTCGTCGGGACGCAGAGCGTCCAGGATTTCCCGCCCCCGGTCCTGGAGCTGTTTGTAGTAGGCCGTTTGCGCCCCCATGGCCCGCATGAAGGCCCGGTCGAACTTAAAACGGGAGGCCCCCAGCTTCCGGGCCAGTTTTTTTAGGCCCTGGCGCAATTGGCGCTCCCCGGAGCCGAAGTAGAGCACTGGGGTGACCAGCTCGGCGTCGTATTCGCCGAAGTCGATGGCGGTTTCCACGGTGTAGGGCAGCGACTGCACCATGGGGCAAACCACCCCGGACTTGATCTCCGGGTTGGAATTGGCCATGTTGATGACGCTGGGAAGAAAAATGCGCTTCACCCCGGCCTTGAGCAGATCCAGGATATGGCCGTGGGCCACCTTCACCGGATAGCACGGCTCCGCGGCCAGGGACTCCACCCCCTGGCGGATGACGCTCTTGTTGGTCTTCTGGGAATAGACCACGGTGAAGCCCAGCTCTTCGAAAAAGGTGCGGAAAAAGGGCATGAGCTCCTGGAAGAACATGGTCCGGGGGATGCCGATGGGCCCTCTCTTGCCCTCCGGGGGCGGCTCGGAACCGTAGAGCAAATCTTCCCGCTCCTTGATGAGGTCGGGAATGTCTACCACCTTTTTCTGGGTGTCCACCTCGTATTTTTCGCAGCGGCTGCCGTAAAACAGGGGCTTTTCCCCGGCGATCTGCACCTGGCGGATTTCGCAGTTGTTGGGACAGCTCTTGCACTCAAAAGAGGTTACGGTGTACTGGCGGTCGGCCAGGTCGAAGCCCTTGAAGCGGGATTTTTTCCAGTCGAACTCCCGCATGGCCAGGATAGCCGCGCCGATGGCCCCGGTGACGTCGTGGTGCGGCGGCACGTTGATCTTTTTGCCGGTGACCTGCTCAAAGGCCGCGACGATGCCCTGGTTGGCCGCGGTGGCTCCCTGGTAAAAGATATTTTTGCCGATGGGCCGCTCTTCCACCACTTTGTTGATGTAATTGTAAACGATGGAGTAGGACAGCCCCGCCACCAGGTCGTCCTTGGCCGCGCCCCGCTGCTGGTGGTGGACGATGTCCGATTCCATGAACACGGTGCAGCGCTCGCCCAGGCGCACCGGGGTCTGGCTTTCCAGGGCCAGTTTCCCGAACTCTTCCCGGATGGAGATGCCCAGCTTTTCGGCCTGTTCTTCCAGATACGACCCGGTGCCCGCGGCGCAGACCTTGTTCATCATGAAGTCCACGATGGCGCCGTGGCGCAGACTGATAAACTTGGAGTCCTGGCCGCCGATCTCGAAGATGGTGTCCACCGAAGGGTCGATGGCCGCGGCCGCGGTGGCCTGGGCGGTAATTTCATTGCGCACCACGTCGGCGCCGATGAAGTCCCCGGTGAGGTAGCGGCCCGAGCCGGTGGTGGCCGCGCCCAGGATCTTCACCCGGCCTTGGAGCTTTTGGCCCGCCTGGCGCAGACCCTGAGTGATGGCCTCCAGGGGCCGGCCGGCGGTCATGAGGTATTCCCGGGCCAGGACCCGCATCCGGGCGTCAATGACCACCACGTTGGTGCTGATGGAGCCTACGTCCACCCCCAGGTAGCCTTCCACCACCGAGCCGTCGTCGGGTAGGTCCACCACCTGGTAGTGTTCCGGCCCCGGCGGGTCGGGAGGGGTGAGCCGGGGCAGGGGCCGGTCGGCGTCCACTTCCCGCCGTAGGTATTCTTTTAAGCGCTCCAGGCGAAGGTCAAAGTCGGACGGGGGATTTTCCCGGGCCGCCAGCACCGCGCCCACTGCGCCCACGGCGCAGAAGTGGGGCGGGATGATAAGGCTCTCATCGTCAAGGTCGAAGACCTGGCGGAAGGCCTGGCGCACCCCCTGATTGTGGGCCACCCCGCCCACGAAGGCCACCGGGGCAGTGATGGTTTTTCCCTTGGCGATGTTGCTCTTGAGGTTTCGGGCCATGGCCTGGCAGAGGCCGGCGATGATTTCATAGTCCAGCGTGGCGCCCTGTTGCAGGTGAATCATGTCCGTCTTGGCAAAGACGCTGCAACGCCCGGCGATGCGGGGCGGGGTGGTGGAGCGTAGGGCCTGCTCGCTGAATTCCTCGATGGTGTAACCCATGCGGTGGGCCTGCTGGTCCAGAAAGGAGCCGGTGCCCGCGGCGCACAGGGTGTTCATGGCAAAGTCCTGGATCACCAGATGGCCGCCTTCTTCCCCGATGAGGAGGAGCTTGGCGTCCTCCCCGCCCATGTCGATGACGGTGCGGGCCCGGGGCGCCAGGTGATAGACGCCCCGGGCCTGGGCGATGACTTCATTGACAAACACCGCGCCCAAGACTTCGGCCAGGGCTTTCCCCCCCAGACCGGTGCAGGCCGCCAGGCGGCAATTGTCCAGGGGAAACTGAGGCGGCAGGGCCGCCAGCAACCGCAAGGCGACGCCGTAAGGGTCCCCCAGGTGGCGGACATATTCTTCTTTTAACACTTCACCCTGGGGGTTCATGACCACCAGGTTGACGCTTACTGACCCGATATCCACTCCCACATCGAATTTGTTGCTCATATCGAATCCCCCGAGTGCTGGGCAGTATGTCTTAGAATTAATACTCTTTAACTTTTTTTGAGTGAATCGCGAATCTGCTTTTCGAACTCTTCTTCAAAAGCCCTGAGAGCAGTTTGAACCTCTCTGGTGCGGTGTCGCATCTCCGGAGAGCGAGCTACACCTCTTAGTCGTGGTGTGGGTTTGTATATCGCTGAATGCTCGACTTCCCAAAAAAGGCCAGTAAGCATTGAAACGATCTGTAACTCGCCCTTAATTTTTCTGCTGGCCGCCTCACAGTAGCCGTAATATTTAAAAGCCAGCGGATCATCGATCTTATCGTAACCCGGGACCGGATCTACCTCCCAATCGGAGAATCTCTGGCGTAATTCCTGATCGATTTCTATCAACCGGCTCCTTGGGAACGCAAGAACGCGAACGCCTGCCAAATCGTTCAAATTAGTTAAGGTATATTTATCGGGTTTAGTTCTATCAAATGTTCTGCCTTCCGCTTCCGGGCGTCGGCGCAGGGCGTCAAGCGCACTCTCGCACTCTTTGATTCGTGACGTAACGACAAGCTGTTCGTATTTGTCTAACTTGCGGGATATCGGCAGCACACAATATTTGACTTTAGCTTCCAGATGTTCCGCCACGCGGCGGATATCGGGGAGCAGATCAAAGTACTCCTCTCGCAAGCGATCCTCGACAGAACGCTCAACCATTATCGCAGCACACTTTCGATTTCGCGCTTAACTGAATCTGATGGGTCAAAGTTAAAATAGAAATGCCAATCCTCTCCCTCTTTGTTTTCACTGAGGCACCTTTGAATCTCATTCTCGTTATGATCCTCAATGAACTCAAGGCTGAATATCTTCTTGGTTCTCCGGTTGAAATAGACCTCTCGGTCGAAGCTATAAACATACCCTGCATCCCGTAGAATCTTACTTTTGGTGTCCAATGTCCCCATTTTGACTAACCTCTTTCCCTAGTTAAAGGATATCTTGAAATCTATGATTTTGATTGAAAGCCGCTCCCCGGCAAACTACGAAAAAACCCCTGATCCTGATAGAAGTTATGGGAAATCAAGCCGGACTCGCAGAGACTCCGCAGCCTCTTTTTCACTGAATTTAAAGGCAATCCCAGCACCTGGGCCAGGTCCGCGGCAGTCATGGGCCGCCGGGCCAGCATCTCCAGGAACCGGGCGTCAGTCACCGGCGAATCCTTGGCCGGGGCGGCCTGGAAAGAAGCGATGACTCCCGCGCCGTCCCAGAGGTAAGCCGCAATGGCTTCCATTTCCCGGGCGGAGACCGGCGCGGCCCAATCCTCCACCACCGGGCGCACCGCAGTGTTGAGCTGAACCGTGTCCGGGGAGAGGCGCTCAATGGCCCGGCGCAGGGCCGCCAATTCCGCCTCCTGGTCATTCACCCCTTGGAGGATCATGACCTCCAGCCAGACCTGCCCCGGATACTCCCGGCGAAAGGCCTCCAGACCCGCCAGCAGCCTGCTTAAAGTATAACCCGCGGGCGGGCGGTTGATAAGCTGGAAAGTTTCCTCCCGGGCCGCATCCAGGGAAGGGAGGACCACGTCCGCGGCGCCGAGCTCCCGGCGCACCTCCGGGTCAAAAAGCAGCGCCCCGTTGGTGAGCACCGCCACCGGGGTGTCCGCGAGGCGCTTAATGGCCTGGATGATGCTTCCCAAGGCGGTGTTCAAGGTGGGTTCCCCGGACCCGGCCAGGGTGATGACGTCCAGGTCCGGACCGGTGGCCAGATAAGCCTCCAGTTCCCGGATGATGGCTTCCGGGTGGTATTCCCGGCGCGCCAGGGTCTTAGAGGTGGTGGGCCCCACCTCGCAGTAAACGCAGTCAAACGGACAGGTCTTCCGGGGAATGAGGTCCACCCCCAGGGAGCGTCCCAGGCGCCGGGAAGGTATGGGGCCAAAGAGGTAAGCCATATGAATACAGTTTTCGGTTTTCGGTCTTCGGTTTTCGGTAAATGAAAAAATCAATGTAAGGTGCGCGCCGCACAACAAGCGCACCTCGCCGGGCGGTTTTGATGTACAGCTAATTTAGGGTGCGTTTCACCCACCATTAAAAAGCTGGGCGCCCCCAATATCTGTCTCAAAAACAACCCAACTGGCACTGGGTGATCTTGATGCGCAATTCGTTGAGCAAATCCCCCATCTCCTTGCGGGAAACGCCCAATTCCTGGGCCAGATTGAAGGCCGCGGCGCAAGGGATCTTTCCTTCCGGGCTCGCGGTCCGGATTTTGTTTTTCAGTTCATCCCGGGTCATAATCTTGCCCTTCCTAACTTCAACATTTAATTATTAACAGGAAAGCCGGAAAAATCAAGGAAAGGTTGATATTTTCAAGCATGGGGAGAAGTTATTACTCGGAGTAATCACACCTCCAGGACCCGCCAGCAGGCCGCGGTGAGCTGGTCCGCCAGGCTGGTGAGGCTGGGTTGAATCCGGCCGTAAACCTTGAAGACCGCCACCTGGAGGACCACTCCCAAAACCATGGCCGTGGCCGCCTGGGGTTCTTGGCCGGGGATCTCATCCCGCGCTATCCCTGCCGCCACCACGTCCAGCAGCACCGATACCGGCGTGGTCATCTCCGGGGTCACTTTTTTGAGCTGGGCGTGCTGGGACAGCAGCAGATAGCTGAACATCACCTGGTCCTCGTCGAAAAACTGGCAGAACTTGTGGATCATGGCTTCCAGCTTGGTTTTCACCGTGAGGCGCTCCTCTTGCACCCGGTCAAGTTCCCCGGCAAAGGCCAGGTAATTGGCAATGAACAGGTCCCAGGCCAGGGCGTCCTTGCTGTCGTAATGGCAGTATAAAGTGCCCTCGGCCACCCCCGCGGCCCCGGCGATGTCCCGGATGGTGGTCTCGGTGATGCCCTTTTCCACGAAGAGGCGCAGGGCCGTGGCGGTGATCAATTCCTTGGTCTTGGATCCATCTCGCATGGCGGTGTTTTCTGTTTTGGATTTTCTGTGTTCTGTATTCGGCAGAGTGGCCTGGGCCCACCTAACTAATATGTGAATGTTCACTCATATTGAATGCCTTTTCAAGCATTTTTTCCGGGGAGCGTAGTTATTTCGAAAAATTTTTGCAGCCTTGAAAATACCGAGATATAACCGCCCGGTTTCATTTATAATAAACCGGCGCCGCCTTCGGGCGGATGGCCGCCCCGGTCAATTTTTCCCAGGAGGAAAGCTCATGAAGGTCATCGCCATCTCCGGTTCCCCCCGCCCCCAGGGCAACACTTTTCACCTGCTCCAGGAGGCCCTGCGGGTGCTTAAAGAGCAGGATCTGGAAACGGAATACGTTTCGTTGCACGACAAGCAGATTCTCCCCTGCCGGGCCTGTCTCCAGTGCGCCCAGGAGAAGAACCGCTGCGCCCAGGAAGACGACTTCATGCCCATCTTCACCGCCATGGCCGCCGCCGACGGCCTCCTGGTGGGTTCCCCGGTCTATTTCGGCTCCGCCACCCCCAACCTCATGGCTTTGCTGGACCGGGCCGGGTACGTGGCCCGGCAGGGGGACAACCCCTTTTACCGCAAGGCCGGCTCCCCCATCGTGGTGGCCCGCCGGGCCGGAGTCAATTTCACTTACGCCCAACTCCAGTTCTGGTTCGTCATCATGGGCATGTACGTCCCCGGCTCCACCTACTGGCCCATCGCCTACGGCCTCAAGCCGGGGGACGCCGTCCAGGACGCGGAAGGCATGAAAACCGTGGCCACCCTGGCGGAAAACCTGGCTTATTTGATGAAGAAACTGGGGTAGAGAATTTTGGTAAGTTGGTGTAAATTGGGGACAGACACTATTATATTTAAAGTGTCGGTCCCTATTTTTTTGATGAAAACCGGACATCTGTATGTGCTATTGACACACCAAAATGATTTTCCTTGACGAACGTTGAATTTATGGCTATTAAATTTTTATGCCAACTGTGGACACCCTCAAAGCTTATGAAACTTTGACCGCAGCAAGACTGCCGGATGACCAGGCCAAGGCAATTCTGGAAGTAATCAAGGCTTCCCAGGAATCCGGCTATGAAAATCTGGTTACGCGGTCAGAATTCAAAGAAGAGATGCTGGCTTTGCGGGCGGAGATTTACCGCGTCAAATACGATCTCCTCAAATGGCTCATTCCCCTGATCCTCGGCCAGGGCGCCATCGTGGTGGCTCTGCTAAAGTTTATCAAGTGAGCCTTTTGCAAAATGTCTCGGAATTGAAATTGGGTGAAATTGGGGACAGACACTATTATTTTATATATTACTCAGGCCATAAAATTGTTCTCACTATCATCAACCGAATCCCCTAAAAAATTAATTTGGCGTGCGAAGGAATGGGAACCATTAATTGACCTCAGTAATATTTAAAAATGTCTGTCCCTATTTTCTAAATTGCCATATTTGGTTCCCTCTGTGTGTTTGGGTTAAGGGATTAATCGGCAAACTAACGCCGCACTAGCCCAAAAATCGCAAGTAAAAGTAATAATCCTCCCAACACAACAGCCCATCTCGCGACTTTGTGGTACCACTCTCCCGGCCCTCCCGGCCCAAAGATTTTCGCGTACCAGCCTTTGTTACTCATTTGCCCGTTCCTAACACTACAACGTTAATTACCCGCCTGCTTCAGTACAACCCTTTGTATATATTGTCATTCTGAGCGCAGCGAAGAATCTAGACCCTTCGCCTACGGCTCAGGGTGACATAACTGATTGTCAGTAATATCCAATGGTTGTCCTATCATGGGCGATATGGGAGGTATTATCTAACGTAGTAGTGCTAATTGTTGGGGTAATTGAGGGACAGACACTATTATCTTGATGTAGGCGGCCGGGGGGCGCTTTTTTAAGGCGAACCAGGTGGAAGCTCCCGCCAAAAGGAAAAACAGGGGCATATGCCAGTTATCGATAAAACTATTAACTGAGATTATGCCGCAGTCTTGGCCACGGCGCTCGAAAAATGGTTATGGGGACCTCTCTTGCCTAGTGAAATTTCCCAAACGGTCATCTTATCGAAGCCAAGTCTTCTCCAAGTGGCAAAATAGCATAAATTAAGGCGGAAAGTCAATTTTCTCCAGATTTTGGGCATACCAATCCCTCGGCGACCAGATGCTATCCGGCTGGGAAGCCTATATGCCCCAGGCCAGCACCGCCCGGTAATGGTGTGCCAGGGGAAAACCCGAAGCCACATGGACATACCATCTGCGGGCATGATAAGAAATTCTTGCCCCCACCTTGATAAGACGCTTAATCAGCCAATCAATGGACCGCTTCACTTCTTCCCCCCAGACATAGAACTGCCGGATCATGTGCAGGAGGTTGTAGGCCAGAACCCCCATCTTCAGCCTGGCCTGGTTGGCTTCAAACCGCTGGCAACTGGTCTTATCCCATCGCAGGGTGTTTTTGCCTTCCTTGATCCGGTTTTCCACATCTCCCCGCCCGTTATAGACCTTGACCACTTTACCAGCAGGCAGCCGTGAGTTGGTGACCACAAAGCCGATGCGGGGGAACAGTTCGCCCCGGTGCCACTCGATCTTGGCCACCACCCGCCGGGACTTACGCCAGCTTTTCGC
>VGSO01000054.1 GCA_016874945.1 Deltaproteobacteria bacterium | reverse complement strand
AGAGAAAATTTTGTGATAGATGAGCAGGGAAACCGCATCGGGGTATTTTTGGATATCGAAGATTATCGGCGGCTATTGGAGGAGATAGAGGAACTTGAAGCTATTAAAGCCTATGATGCCGCCAAGGCTTCCGGCGATGAGGCCATCCCCTTCGAACAGGCAGTCTCTGAAATTGAGCAACATCGCGGATGAGCCACAATATCTCCATTCTGCGCCGGGCGCAGAAAGAGCTGGCGCAACTGCCTGGCGGAGCCTATGAGCACGTGCGGGATGCCATAAGCGCCCTTTCTCGGGAACCGAGACCGGCGGGATGCGATAAGTTGACGGCGCGTCCGGGGTGGCGCATAAGGGTTGGGAATTACCGCATAGTTTTTGAAATTGATGATAAAAACAAAAATATAGTAGTCCTTCATATTGGTCATCGGCGCGACATTTACCGATAAACCTCTTATCACTCTTTACCCCAAGAAAGGCTCAAAATGACCCTGGTTTACATCTTATTCGCATTGGTGGTGGTCTCCCTCATCGGCGCGGTGGCCATTTACAACAAGCTGGTGAAAAACCGGCAGATGGTGCAGGAGGGCTGGTCCGGCATTGACGTGCAGCTCAAGCGCCGCCATGACCTCATCCCCAACCTCATCGAAACGGTGAAGGGTTACATGGGCCATGAGAAAGGCGTCCTGGAAAAGGTCACCGAACTTCGGGCCAAAAGCCTCCAGGCCGGGGGCGTGGGGGAAAAGGCCCGGGTGGAAGGGGCTCTAGGCGCGGCCCTGGGCAACCTCTTTGCAGTGGCGGAAAATTACCCCGATCTCAAGGCCTCCCAGAACTTTATCGAGTTGCAGCGCTCCCTGGCGGACATCGAAAGCGAAATCCAGTTGTCCCGGCGCTATTACAACGGCGCGGCCCGGAATCTGAACATCCTCATCCAGTCCTTTCCCAGCAACCTCATCGCCAACGCCTTCGGCTTCACCCTGGCGGAATACTTTGAAATCGAGGAACCCGGGGAACGGGCCGTGCCCAAGGTGAGCTTTTAGAGGCGGTTTTCGGTTTTCGGTCTTCGGTTTTCGGTTAAAAGAATAGGACTATCAAAGTGATACAATTTAAGTGTCTAAAAAAGGAAAATAGAAATAAAGTAGGCATCCTGACCCGGTTTCCTTTGACTGCGATGGTCCTGGTCCTGGCAGCGGCGCTGGCTTTCCTTGGTTTTGCTTCGCCTCTGATGGCCGCGCCCGAGCGCATTCTGGATTTCCACAGCCATATCGTGGTCCATCCGGACTCCACCATGACGGTGACGGAGACCATCAAGGTAAAGAGCGCCGGCCAGGAGATTAAGCGGGGAATAATCCGCGACTTTCCCACCACTTACCAGGACCGGTTCGGCAACACCGTCAAAGTGGACTTCAAGGTGGAGCAGGTGTGGCGGGGCGGCAAGCCCGAGCCTTACCATATCGAACACGTATCCAACGGCGTAAAGATTCGCATCGGCCAGAAGGACGTGTTCCTGCGCCCGGACGTTTACACTTACGTCATCACTTATCACACCGGACGCCAGTTGGGCTATTTCCAGGACTTTGACGAACTCTACTGGAACGTCACCGGCGCCGGCTGGACCTTGGCCATGGACCGGGCCGGGGCCACGGTGGTTCTCCCGGCGGGAGCCAAGATCCTCCAGCACGCGGGCTACACCGGCCCCCAGGGAGCCAAGGGGAAGGACTACTCCGTCTCCCATGACCAGGAGGGCCACATCGTCTTCACCACCACCCGGGGTTTGGGTCCCCGGGAAGGGTTGACCATTGCCGTGGCCTGGCCCAAGGGCCTGGTGCTCCAGCCCTCCGGCCAGGAAAAGATGGGGCATTTCCTGCAAGACAACCTGAGCGCCGCGGTAGCCCTCATCTGGCTGGCGGTGCTTTTCTGCTTTTACCTGTTTACCTGGGTTAAGGTGGGCCAAGACCCGGCCAAGGGCACCATCATTCCCCTGTTCAGCCCGCCCCCGGGGTTTTCGCCCCCTTCGGTGCGCTATCTTAACCACATGGGTTTCGATAACAAAACCATGGCCGCGGCGGTGGTGGATATGGCCGTGAAAGGCGAGTTGACCATCCAAGAAAATGACGGGGATTTCACCCTGCGGAAAAGGGACGGCGATGGGGTCGGTTTATCCCCCGGAGAAATCCGGGTTTCAAGCCATTTGTTTTCCTCCAGCGATGCCCTTGTCCTCAAAGACTCCAACCACGCCCGGATCAAGAGCGCTCTGAACGTCCTGCAAGAGTCCCTGAAAAAGGAACTGGAAAAAATCTACTTTAACTCCAACTCCGGTTATTTCTTCTCCGGATTGGCCCTCACCATTTTGGGGCTGGGGGCCATAGTCCTTACCTCCGAGGAAAAGTTCGCTGCGGGTTTCAGCGCCGTGTGGCTCGCCGGCTGGACCGTGGCGGTCTACTTCTTGGGGGTTAACGCCTACCGGCGCTGGCAAAGCGGCAAGATCTTCAGCGCGGTGTTTGCCACCTTGTTTTTCCTGCCCTTTTTCGTCGGCGAGATTGCCGGCCTGGCTTTTCTGACTTTCGCCATTTCCCTGGTCCCCGCCTGTTTGCTCGCCCTCATGGTGTTCCTGAACGGGCTGTTCTATCATCTTCTCAAGGCCCCCACCCTCCAGGGCCGCAAAATCATGGATCAGATCGAGGGGTTCAAACTCTATCTGTCCGTGGCCGAACAGGACCGCCTGGAAGTGCTCCATCCCCCGGAAAAGACGCCGGAACTCTTTGAAAAATACCTGCCTTACGCCCTGGCCCTGGATGTGGAGAATGAGTGGTCGGAGCAATTCGCCGACGTGCTGGCCCGGGCCCAGGTGGACGGCCGGCCATATTCCCCCACCTGGTACTCGGGAGGATCTTGGGACCATTTCGGGTCTTCGGAATTTGCCTCCTCCCTGGGATCTTCCTTTGCCGGGGCCATCGCTTCCTCCTCCTCTCCTCCCGGTTCCTCCTCGGGAAGCGGCGGCGGCGGCTCCTCCGGAGGCGGCGGCGGAGGCGGCGGCGGCAGCGGGTGGTAGGAAGATTTAGCTGTCAGCAGTCAGCATTCAGCATTCAGCCAAAAATATTTTAGCTGAAAGCTGATAGCTTTATAGCTGAAACACAACCGAGGTCTCCGAAGAATGCTCCATACTTTTACCCGCCTCCGGGGCTTTATTCTGCTGGTGGTCTGCCTCGCCTTGGTCACCGGCGCCCAAGAAAAGCCCACCGAGAAAGACCTTTTCCTCCATTCCTCCGCTTTGGGAGATTTCCGCAAGGCCAAAAAGGTGAGAGAAACGGGCCAGGCGTCTTTAAAAGTCTGGGACCATTTACAGGAATACCTGCGCAAGTTTCACGGAGGCGCCCCGGAGCTGCGTTCGGGCCTGGACCAATTGGCGGTTACATATGATGAGAGCTGGGTCCTGGAGCAGGATGATTACTTAAAGCTAGGGAAAAAACGGGGAGCCAGCCGAACCCCGGACTTGATAAAGCTCTACTGGAATGAGGACCGGGTTCAAGCCCTGACGGTGGAACGGGCCTTCAAGATCGATCCTCTCACCTTCCAAACCTTTTCCGGCCCCGAATACCGGCTGATGGCCATTTTTCCCCGGGAACACCTCCTAAAAGAATTGGCCCTCCAGGCCGAGAAAGACAAGACATTCCAGGCTCTTCTGCCTTTCGAGCACTTAAGGGAAGCCAAGAAAGCCCTGGCGGAAGGGAATCCCGACGCCCCCGACCTGCGGCAGCGAACTTACGGCAGACTGGAAGACGCCCGGCGGCACCTGGAAGCCATCACCCGGAAAAACGAGGAATACGGAGAAGCCAAGGAATTGCTCCGGGAGGTCAACCGCCGGGAGAAGGACCTGAAAAACCAGCACGAGGCCATGGCTAGGGCGGCGGAAGGGGAGGCGGTGAAACGCCGGCAGGACCTGGCGGCGCAATTGGACCGGGAGTTTTTAACCAAGGGCTTCGACGTCAAGATCGAGCTCCGGGGCGCCGCCAAGGATGAGATAATCCTTGAATGCGTGTTGTTTTCCCGGCCCATGGTGTTTTTCTTCCTGGATAAGAGCGACCTGGTGAAACAGTTTAAGGACGCGGGTTTCCGGGAAGCGACTTTCACCAATAAGGCCATCAAATATTCCTGGGAGATAGACCTGGAAGGCTTGTAATATTTGACCGGCATTGACTTGGGGGCTATCAAAGCTTAACTTTCGCTCATCTCTTAATTTTTCAGGATATTAATTAACACCCCACGGCCCCGACCATGGCTTCTCCCAGCTATCCCCGGAAAATCCCCTGGCATCTCATCATCATCTTTTGTTTGCTCTCCCTGGGCATCGCCCTGACCGGATATTTTTATTATGAGCGGCAGCAGAGTCTGTTAAAGCAGGCTAAACAGGAAGAACTGGCGGCCATTGTCGACTTGAAGATCGAGCAGATTGTCGCCTGGCGCGACGAGAAAATAGCCGACGCCACCACCTTTATGGAAGACCGGTTCCTGGCGGAGCGGGTCAATGAATGGCTGTCGGGCAACCCGGCGCCCGGTCTCCGGGAAGAGATCCTGCACCGCCTGGAGGGCCTGAAAAGCGCTTATCAGTTTATAGGCGTTTTTCTCATCGATATCCATGGAGAGGTCCGGGCGGCCATTCCTCCCGAATCCGCCCCTCTATGTTCGGTTTCCAAGTCCCTGGTTAATGAAGCCCTGCGAACCAAGCGCGTCGTCTTCTCCGACCTTTACCGGGATGAGCAGACCTGGGAAGTGCATCTCAGCATTCTGTCGCCGCTGTTGGTGCATCGAGGACCTGACCTAGTGACGGTGGGCGTCATCCTGATTCGCATTGACCCCTACCAGTTCCTTTATCCCCTGGCTCAATCCTGGCCCGCTCCCAGCCAAAGCGCGGAGATCGTCCTGGTGCGCCGGGAAGGTGACGAAGTGATATACTTGAACGAACTACGCCACCAGAAAAATGCCCCTCTGACTTTGCGGCGATCTTTAAACGAGCCTGGCCTGCCCGCAGCCCTAGCGGCCCGGGGCCGGCAGGGCATCTTCGAAGGCATTGACTACCGGGGCGTTCCTGTAGTGGGCGCCTTAGGTCAGGTGCCTGAAACTCCTTGGTTTTTTGTCGGCAAAATAGATACCCAGGAGATTTACGCCCCCTTGCAGGAACGCGTTCGGATAATATTGTCTGTGGTCCTCCTGTTAATCGTCGGCTCCGGAATCAGTGTAATCCTGGCCTGGCGGAACCAGCAAGCCCGGTTTTACCAGCAGCAATATGAAATGGAACGGGAAGGCCGCGTCCTTTCCCAGCGTTACGAATATTTAACCCGGTATGCCAACGATATTATCCTGGCGGCCGACGCGGAGATGCGCATCGTGGAGGCCAATGACCGGGCCGTGGCTTCTTACGGATATCCCAGGGAGGAACTGCTGGGACTGCGCCTGACCGATTTGCACTCCCCGGAGGAACGGGACCTCCTGGCGGACCGGATGCGGCAGGCCGTGGCGCAGGAGGGTCTGGTTTTCGAAGCTCGGCAACTGCGGAAAGACGGTGCGACCTTTCCGGTGGAAATCAGCTCCCGGTTATTAGAGGTGGGCGGTGAGCAATTTTATCAGAAAATCATTCGGGATATTTCTGAACGGAAGCAGGCGGAAGAGGAAATCCGCCAACTCAATGAAGAGCTGGAGGAACGGGTCCGGCAGCGCACCGCCCAACTGGAGGCCGCGGTCCGGGAACTGGAAGCCTTTTCCTACTCCATATCCCATGACCTGAGGGCGCCACTCCGGGCCATGGCCGGCTTCTCCCGGATGGTTCAGGAGGAGTATGCGGCCAGCCTCGATGCCGAGGGCAGGAGATTGCTTCAAGTGATTCAGAGCAACGCTCAGCTCATGGGGCAGCTCATCGACGACCTGCTGGCCTTTTCCTGGTTGGGGCGCCAGGAGCTTAAAATTGAGGCCATCTATTTAGAGGATATGGCCAGGCAGGTGGCCGGCGAACTTAAAGGGCAGGCGCCGAACCGGCAAGTGGATTTGACCATCAAAACCATGCCGGCCGCTAAAGGTGACTCCTCCATGATCAAACAGGTCCTGGTCAATTTGCTGTCCAACGCCTTCAAGTTCACCAGGTTCAAGGAAACCGCGGTTATCGAGGTGGGCGGCTGGGTCGAAGATCCTGAAAATATTTATTATATCAAAGACAACGGGGCAGGCTTCAACATGGAGTATGCCGGGAAATTGTTCGGCGTTTTTCAGCGCCTGCACCGCAGTGATGAATTTGAAGGCACCGGGGTGGGCCTGGCCATTGTCCAGCGGATAGTGCAGCGCCACGGCGGCCGGGTCTGGGCCCAGGGAAAGCCCCAGGAAGGGGCCACCTTTTATTTCGCCCTGCCCACCAATCTGAGTTTAGTGGAACACCCTCCGAAGTCGTTTATTTCCCCTAATCCGGCTTAAGCGCCAAAAACGAGGGATCCCGGCTTACCAGCCAGTGGCCAACGTCCTCGCCCCATTACTTTCCGCCGCTTCCCCCTTGGTTAGAAGGGCGGTCAAATCCTTAGGACCTTTCATGCCCCTCTGCTTATCCTTCCCCCGACGCCGTCGAAATAACTTCACAACTTCGCCGAATGAAAGGATTTTTTGTGTTATACTTTCTATATGTAAACAGTCGTTCATGAGCCTTCGGCTCACCCGTAAATAATGAAAAGTTATTGGTGGCACATCGCGGCCTAAAGGCCGCAACCAAACTAAAAAATGACCTAATTACTTTAATCAAATCAAGGTGTTACAGGCAAAATCTTCGCGAAAAAACCAGAAACTCGGATTCAGTAGCACAGCGCGGCCTTTGGCCGCAACCAAATGATATTATTTCTCGCCAAGGCGCAAAGGGCGCCAAGGAAAAATGCAGGGTGGGCACTGCCCACCATTTCCTTTCCTAAATCAGTAGGTTAACAACGAATTCTTGTTGAAAAAACCAGAAACTCGGATTCAGTAGCACAGGCTTTCCAGCCTGTGCCGTCTGGAACTTTTCAGGACGCGAAATTGAATGGCCCGGCGCGGGATAATAACCAGGATATTTTATGCCTCTTGCTCATCTGAAAAGCCTGATCACAAATTTTAAGGAACGTTCCTTAACAACAAAACTTCTTATCGGTTCGGTGGTGTTGGCGCTTATCGCGGTCTTCTGGTTCGGGCAGCGCAACTCCCGGGATGGCGCCTTTTTCCGCACAGTTCCCGTCAACCGGGGCGATTTGCTGGCTACCATCAGCGCCACCGGCACGGTGGAGCCGGAAGAAGTGGTGGACGTGGGCACCCAGGTGGCCGGGAGGATTGTAAGCTTCGGCAAGGACAAAAACGGCAAGACCGTGGATTACGGCTCCAGCGTGGAGGCGGGAACAGTTCTGGCCCAGATTGATGACGCCCTTTATGCCGCGGACGTGTCCACGGCCCGGGCGGCGCTGGCCCAGACCAAGGCCAATGTTCAGCGGGCCGAGGCCGATCTGGGCCAATTGAAGGCCAGGCTCTTCCAGGCCGAGCGGGACTGGGCCCGGGCCAAAAAGCTGGGGCCTTCGGACGCCCTGTCCCAGGCGGATTACGATACCGCGCTTTCAGCCCATGAGATCGCCAAGGCCAATGTGAACGTGGGCCAGGCCGCCGTGGTGCAGGCCAAGGACGCGGTGGCCCAGGCGGAAGCCGTCTTGCGAAAGGCCTCCCAAAATCTGGATTACTGCACCATCCGGTCCCCGGTGCAAGGCGTCATCATCGACCGCCGGGTGAATATCGGCCAGACGGTGGTGGCCAGCCTTAATGCCCCCAGCCTTTTCCTCATCGCCAAGGACCTCAAGCGCCTCCAGGTTTGGGCGTCGGTGAATGAAGCGGATATCGGCAATATCCGCCCCGGCCAGCCCGTGACTTTCACCATTGACGCTTACCCCGGGATCACCTTTCAGGGCGAGGTGGGAAAAGTGAGGCTCAACGCCACCATGACCCAGAACGTGGTCACTTATACCGTGGAGATCAATACCGATAATTCCGACGCCAAGCTGATTCCTTATCTCACGGCCAACGTCAAATTCATGGTGGCGGAACGGAAAGATGTCCTGTTGGTTCCCAACGCCGCCTTGCGCTGGATCCCCCAGCCGGACCAGGTGGCCCCGAATTCCCGGCCGCAGCCTAAGAAAGCCAAGGGTGGCAAAGGCATGGCCGGGGACCAAGAGGCTAAAGAGGAATCGGGCCGGGGAACCGTCTGGGTTCTCCACGGCAAGTATGTTCAGGCGCTGCAGGTGCGCCTGGGTCTGAGTGACGGGTCCATGACGGAAGTTCAAGGCGCCGGACTCAAAGAAGAAGTTCAGGTGGTGGTGGCGGAGCAGCAGAAAGAGGCCGGGGGGCCCGCATCATCCGGAAGCCCCTTTACACCCCAGCTCTTCAAGGGCAAGCAGTAAATGAGCTATCGGCTAACCCTGTTAGCTGATATCTGAACGCAGGCTAACTTAAGAGCAAACCCAATGAAACTCATCGAACTGCACGACATTTATAAAAACTATTACCTGGGCGAGATCGAGGTGCCGGTGCTCAAAGGCGTCTCTCTTAGCGTGTCCCAGGGAGAATTCCTGGCTCTCATGGGCACCTCCGGGTCCGGCAAGACCACCTTGATGAACATCCTGGGGTGCCTGGACCGCCCCACTTCCGGCCGGTATCGGCTGGAAGATCAGAATGTGACCCAACTGTCCCCGGATGAACGAGCCTTGTTGCGCAATCAGAAGCTGGGGTTTGTGTTTCAGACCTTTAATCTGCTGCCCCGCACCAGCGCCCTGGAAAACGTCATGATGCCCCTGTCCTATAACGGGGTGAACCTGTCGGATAAGGAGGCCCGGGGGCGGGCCGAGGAACTGCTCCAGCGGGTGGGGTTGGGGGACCGGATGGACCACGAGCCTTCCCAGTTATCCGGCGGGCAGCAGCAACGGGTGGCCATCGCCCGGGCCTTGGTCAACAATCCTGCCATTGTTTTTGCCGATGAACCCACCGGCAACCTGGACTCCAATACCAGCGAGGAGATGCTGGCCTTGTTCGAGCAGCTCAATGCCGAAGGGGTGACCATAATCCTGGTCACCCACGACGAGCAGGTGGCCCGCTACGCCAAACGCATCGTGCGCATTCGGGATGGAGTGGTGGAAGCCGACGAGGCTTCCATGCCCCAGGTCGCCGCTGAGGAAGGCGCAGTTCCAGAAAAGGCCGAACCCTCCCGGCGGCCCACCTGGGCCCTGCCCCGGATCCGCTGGATGCTGCGCACCGCCTTCCATGGCCTCCGGCGCAACGTCATGCGGGCCGCCCTCACCACCCTGGGCATTATCATCGGGGTGTCTGCGGTCATCGCCATGATGGAAATCGGCCGGGGCTCTTCCAGCGCCATCCAGAAGACCATCGCCAGCATGGGGGCCAACAATTTGCTCGTCGTGCCCGGCGCCGCCACCAGCGGCGGCGTCACCTTTGGCGGGGGCACCGGCATGACCCTCACTCCCCAGGATGCCGAAGCCATCTTGAAGGAGTGCCCCGCGGTAAAAGCCACGGCGCCCGTGGTGCGGGCCCGCACCCAGGTGATCCGCGGCAATCGCAACTGGGTGCCTATCTATATTTACGGGACCATCCCCCAATTCCTGGACGTGCGGGAATGGCCCGTGGCCGAAGGCGAAATGTTCTCGGACCAGGACGTCCGCAATGCCAGCAAAGTGTGCCTGCTGGGCCAGACCCTGGCGCGGGAGCTCTTCCAGGGAGAATCCCCCCTGGGCAAAGAAATCCGGGTCAACAACGTCTCCTTCAAGGTCATTGGCGTCCTCAGCCCCAAAGGGGCCAATATGATGGGCCTCGACCAGGATGACATCCTGCTGGCGCCCTGGACCGCCATCAAATACCGGGTGGCCGGCTCCTCCCTGGCCGCCGCCAACCAGAGCGCCCAATCCTCTTCCAGTTCGGCAACCTCGGATAAAGTCAACACCTTGAGCCAGATTTACCCCAGTGCCAAGCTCAACCTCTATCCGGAGCAATCTGCCACCCAGTTGGCCAACACTCCCCTGCCGGTGCGATTCGCCAATGTGGACCAGATCCTCACGGCGGCCCGGTCCACTCCCGAGATCCCCGTCGCCCTCCGGCAGATTACCCAATTGCTCCGGGAGCGCCACCGGATTCGGCCCGGAGAACCCGATGACTTCAGCATCCGGGACATGACCGAGATGACCAAGACCCTGTCATCCACCGCCACCATGATGACCAAGCTGCTGCTGGCCGTAGCCTTGATCTCCCTGGTGGTGGGCGGCGTGGGGATCATGAACATCATGCTGGTGTCGGTGACGGAGCGCACCCGGGAGATCGGGCTGCGCATGGCCGTGGGGGCTTGGAGCCGGGATATCCTTAACCAGTTCCTGGTGGAATCCGTGGTCTTGTGCTTCTGCGGCGGCATTGCCGGCATCCTGGCCGGGCGGGGCATCTCCTGGCTCATCACCGCGCTGCTCCGTTGGCCTACGGAGCTTTCCCTGGACGCCATCCTGGCAGCCTTTGTCGTGTCGGTGACCGTGGGCATCATGTTCGGCTATTATCCGGCCTGGAAGGCCTCCCGGCTGGACCCGATTAATGCATTGCGGTATGAATAGAGGTTTATTGAGCGATAGGGGCCAATGGCAAATGCACCCCTGAGCCGCTTAAAAGAAATATAGTTGTATGCATTGGACTGCGTTTAATAAAGCAACATTTATATAGGAGACAGGCCCTTAAATGTCAGACTTGTCTAAAATATTATTAACAAGTTTCTTAACAGTTGTTTCAGGAACAATATTATATGTAATAACTAGAGCTTTTATAGAGTTAATAATAGATTTTAGGAAATTAACTGCGGAAATTATAGATACAATAGTTCGCTATAAATTTCGAATAGTAAATCCAGGCAGAAGAGATGATGAACAAATTAGAGAGGCACAAAATAAATTTAACGATTTAAAAACACGATTATTATCTAAAGGTTATGCCATACCATGGTATCCCGTCTTTGCCATGCTAAAGCTTATAATAAAAAGAGATGAGTTAGAAAAAATAGTAGACAATTTAAATAAGCTTTCGGCAAATATAAGCATAACCGATCCTGAAACAATAAGACAACTTAATTTACCTGGTTCAAATATTGAACTCGCTAACGAAATTGGCAGAATATTAGATTTCAGATTTGATCCTTATTTATAATAAAACTATAATTAAAGAATTAAGTTTGCAGAAATGTGATTTAATCCACTTATGCATATGGCCGAATTCTGCCACGCACAGGGGGATTATGCCTTTCTCTGGGAAAAAGGGTGACCAACCCAAAAGCGCAAAGCCTGGAAAGGCTGTGTTACTGAATAAAGCCGGTGAACACGATAGGATAAAAGAGAAAGAGAAACAAAAAAATATTGGTAGCACAGGCTTTCCAGCCTGTGCCCAAAAGGATGAGCTACTGATCACTCGCCGCAACCTGCCACACTGGCAATTTACCGGCAGCTTCTATTTTGTCACATTCCGCCTTAAATCAGGAAATCTTTCTGAAGAAGAAAGAATAATGGTGTTAGATGTTATAAAACATTTCCACAACATTAGATATTGGGTGATAGTTGCCGTGGTGATGCCGGACCATGTCCACTCCTTGATAAAACCCCTTGCTTCTGAATCTGATTCTGATTTTTCATTAAGTAAGATTTTGCAAGGCATTAAAGGTTTCAGCGCCTGGCAACTCAATAAATCCAGGAGTACAAAAGGCGCCGTATGGCAGGAAGAAAGTTATGACCGCATTGTAAGAGATTATGATGAGTATCTGGAGAAATGGAATTATATCCGCAGTAATCCA